>JANXSB010000279.1 GCA_025352865.1 Chthoniobacter sp.
CCAAATGCGACGCCGTGGTGTCCGTGCAGCCGGTGAACCAGTAGTAGTTTAGATTCGTGTACGGGAACTGCCGGCCATCCGTGGTCGCCACCATTTGCACGACTTTCAGCTTCGTCGTCGCAAGCACGCCGCGTCCCGGCACGTCGATCTTCACGACCGGCGCATCCACCTGCGTCCAGCCCTGCGCCTGGAGGCAGCGCTCGGGGCGGTGGATGCTCGTGTTCATGTCGTGCCCCGCGAGGACGATCGTCGCCGTCACTTCATCGCCCCGCCCGTTCGTGTAGGCCTTGCGGGCAAACTCCGTCTCCTTCCCGAGCGTGTAGATTTCCTTGTCGGTGATCTTCATGTCCTCGCCCTTCCATTCGCCGACCGTGTCGGGCAGTTCGAGCTTCACCCCCGTCGGCTGCTCCAGCGTTTGCTTTGGCAGAAAAAAGACCGCGCTCATCGTGAGCAGCACCGCGAGCAGGAGGGCGAGGCGGCTAGTAGTCATAGGAAACAGGGCCCTCGGATTTCTGGCCGGGACGCGGCGCTTCGGGCTTCAGCGAATCCGCGGCGACGCGGCGCCAGTCCAGATTCAGCAGCTTCGCAAAGCCGACCATCGCGCCCACGGCGACGGGGAAAAAGACGAAGCCCGAGTAGTCGTGGTAAAGCCCGCCGGCGATTTTTTCGCTGATGAATCGCGCCACCACGACGACGCTGAAAACGCGCCCGATATTGCCAATGAGCGCGAAGACCATCGAGCCGCCGAAGATGACCCACTGCTTCCACGTCTCACGCTGCGTAAAGTGAACGTAGAGCGCGCTGAGCGTGATCATGGCCATGAGCGAGCGGATGCCGCTGCACCCTTCGGCGATGTCGAAATTGAAGCTGCCATCGAGCGCGCGCAGCGTGGTGCCCACGGCCTCGATCCGCACGCCGATCAAGACGGAGAGCCACTTCACAGCCGACGAGACGAACAATTGCAGGCTCACCGTGCCCTGCACGAAACCGCCTACGGGCACCATGAAAAGCATGAACAGGCACGGAAAGATGAGCACGCGCGCCGTTTCGCGCCCCCACAAATACCGCACGCCGCCGTAGATGAGCAGCGGGAGCGCGAAGATGGCGATGCGCGGCTGGAGCGTGCGTACCGCGAGGACGAAAGTGCCGACGCCTGCGAGCACCCACGCAAGCCCGGCATTCGACGGCTCCTTGCGCGCGCGCTGGAGATCCTCGCGGTGATGCCAGATGAGCCAGATGGTGATCGGCAAAATGAACCACGAATGCTCCTGGTTGTTCTCCGAATTCCACGCCTCCGAAGCCCAGTGCGCCGCCGACCGCGAGCCATTGGCGAAGGCGCGGAAGAAGCCGAGGAAATACACCATCGCTGCGGCGCATCCCGCGAGCAGCGCGGCGGCGGCGGGATTCGCCGCGCACCATTTTCCGAAACGCGAGAGCGCCGCACCGGGTTCGAGCGGCGGGGCAGGTGGGGTCGTGGATTCCAGCATGGCGGCGGAATGTAGGGAACGCCGCGCGCTTTGCAAACCGCCGCTCGTCTTGCCACTCCGGCACACGCCCTCTACTTTCCCGCCCGCTTTGTCCCACGAAACTCCACCCGCCATCCGCCGCTTCAACGTCCTCGGCGTCGAACTCAGCGCGATGAATCTCCGCATCGCCACCGACGCGGTGCTCGCCGCGCTCCGCGCCCGGCGCAAAGGCTACGTCTGCGTGACCGGCGTGCACGGCGTGACCGAGGCGCAGGGCGATCCCGCCTTTCGCCGCATCCTCAACGCCGCCTTTCTCAACACCACCGACGGTATGCCGCTCGTCTGGCTCGGCCGCCGCGACGCCGGCTCCTATGTCGATCGCGTGTACGGGCCGGACTTGATGCTGGAAATATTCGCCGCCACGCAGGCCACCACCTTCCGCCATTTTTTCTACGGCGGAGCGCCCGGCGTCGCGGAGGAGTTGCAGGCGAAACTCGAAGCGCGGTTTCCGGGCATCACCATCTGCGGCACGTACTGCCCGCCATTTCGTCCGCTGACCGATGCGGAGCAGGCCGCGTTCAGCGCGCTTATTCGGGAGAAAAAGCCGGACATTATCTGGGTCGGCCTGAGCACGCCGAAGCAGGAGCGTTTCATGGCTGAGTATCTGCCGCGACTCGATACCACGCTGATGTTCGGTGTCGGCGCGGCTTTCGACTTTCACTCCGGCCGCGTGCGGCAGGCTCCGCGCTGGGTGCAGCACTCCGGCCTCGAATGGCTCTATCGCCTTTGCTCCGAGCCACGGCGGCTGGCGCGGCGCTATCTGGTGAATAATCCGCTCTTCCTCTGGCGCATCGCCGGACAGTTGTCCGGCCTGCGCAAATATCCGCTTGAAGAAGCCCCGTCCCCATAGAGAGTGACCGCTCTTTTCACCCCACCCCTATCTCCATGAATAAGATCCTCGTCTGCGGTGCCGGTGGCTTTATCGGCGGCCACCTCATTGCCGACCTCCGCCGCCAGGGCCACACCAATCTCCGCGCCGTGGATAAGAAGCCATTCGCCGAATGGTACCAGCGCTTCGACGACGTGGAAAACTTTCACCTCAATCTCGAACGCCTCGAAGACTGCGAGAAGGCCGTGGAAGGCTGCGATGTGGTCTATAACCTCGCCGCCGACATGGGCGGCATGGGTTTCATCGAGCTGAACAAGGCGCTCTGCATGCTGAGTGTCCTCATTAACACCCACCTCCTGCTCGCCGCGAAAAAGTTTGCTGTGCAGCGGTTCTTCTTCGCCTCCAGCGCGTGTGTCTATAACGCCGACAAACAGCGCGACCCAAACCACACCGCGCTCGTCGAGGCCGATGCCTACCCGGCGATGCCCGAGGATGGCTATGGCTGGGAAAAGCTTTTCAGCGAACGCATGTGCCGCCACTTCCGCGAGGACTTCGGCGTCGCCACCCGCGTGGCCCGCTACCACAACGTCTATGGCCCAAACGGCACCTACGACGGCGGACGTGAAAAGGCTCCCGCCGCCGTGTGCCGCAAGGTCATCTCCGCGAAGCTAAGCGGTAATAAGAACATCGAAATCTGGGGCGACGGACATCAGACCCGCAGCTTCATGTATATCGACGACTGCCTGCACGGCACCCAGATGTTACTTAACAGTGACTTCATCGAGCCCATGAACATCGGCAGCAGCGAAATGGTCTCGATCAACCAGCTCGTGGACATCGTGGAAGACATTGCCGGCGTGAAACTCCAGCGGAACTACAAGCTCGACGCGCCCAAGGGTGTCAATGGCCGCAACTCCGACAACACGCTGATTCAAAAGGTCTTTGGCTGGGAGCCGAGCACGAAGCTGCGCGCCGGACTGGAACGGACTTACCGCTGGATCTACGACGAGATGATTAGCGAGCAGGCCGCCGGCGGAAAGTCGGTGGTCAATCGCTCGTAACAACTTCTCCTACAGTGCTGGCGGGGAAATATCCCACGCGCTTTTGACGGGATGGATGGTCCACGCGCTGTTGCTTCGTGCCTCCGCCACTTCCGCGGTGCGGTCGCCGAGGTGCTGGACAAAGCGTGTCTGCGGGCCGTAGTCACGAACCCGGAATCCCAGGTGATGCGCCAGCGTGGGCGGAAAGATTTCCACATACATTGGATGCGGCTCGTTAATTGCCGTCACAGCGTCAAAGGCTTCGCGTGTCCAGAATGAACCCGTGGCGATCATGCTTAGGACGACGCGCGAATCGCGGCGGCAGGTGATTTTTTTCCAAAACGGAAAGAACCCTGGGGCGGCGGCGTGGGAGAGGTAATGCGCGCAGTTAGTTTCATCGACCCGCCGGAGATGAAAGCCAATGACATCAGCTCGTTCCGTTTCCATAAGGCTGAGTTGCCTTTCGTTTAAGTCCCCGACCAATGGCAGGTGATCGTACTCCGCGAAGTGGACATGGCTGTATTCCCGGCC
>JANXSB010000285.1 GCA_025352865.1 Chthoniobacter sp.
ATGGGCGGAGACGGCGCTGAGGAGCGAAAGGGCGAGGGCGGCGAAAAATTTCACACCGCATTTTTAGCAAGGACGGTGCCAGCCGCGGTGGACGGCTGCGGCGGTTGACGCGCGCTGCGTTTCTCCCGCACACTCCCGCCAATGCTCCCCGAAATCGAAAAACTCCTCGTCCTGCAAGATCGCGACCGCAACATCCGCGCGCTGAAAAACGAATTGAAAGTCGCGCCGCTGGAACGCGTGGAGTCCGAGGAGCGGCTCGCCGCCGCGACCCGGCAGCTCGACGCCGTGAAGCTGAAGGCGAAGGAAATCGAGGTCGAAAAAAAGAAGCTCGAACTCGAGGCGCAGTCGAAGCGCGACATGATCGCCAAATTTCAGACGCAGAAATTTCAGACGCGGAAGAACGAGGAGTTCCAAGCCTTCAACAACGAGATCACCCGCTACGAAGGCGAAATCCGCACCGTCGAGGATCGCGAACTCGAACTCATGGATGACGCGGAAAAAATGAAGGCGACCGTCGCTGCCACCGAGCAGCAGACCAAGGCCGTCAAAGCTCAGGTCGAGCGCCAGCTCGCGGACATCGCCGCGAAAATCGACGCCGTGGCCGCCCAGCTCACGGAACTCGAAACCGAGCGCGCGGGCCTGACCGCCGGCCTCGACGAGGATCTGCTCGACACTTTCGACCGTCTCTTCGCCGGCAAGGGCGAGGCCGTCGTCGCGCTCGAACACGAGACCTGCACGGGCTGCCACATGAAGGTGACCACGCAGACCGTGGTGAAGGTGAAAGGCCAGCGCGAGATCGTCCACTGCGAGCAGTGCGGGCGCATCCTTTACCGCGGCGAATGAAAGTGCGCGAGCACAACACGGGTGCGGAGCAGCGGTGTTTGTTCTTTTGCCATGATCATTGACGGCGTTTGTTCTTCTCTGCCGTGTGGAAGATCGTCCTTGGGAAAAACGGTGGCGCTCTTCTAACGTGCGCGCCTGATGCACAAAATCGAAAGCCAGTGTGACGCAGAGAGAGGACTGTCCCTGTGATCCGTGCTGTCCTCGATACTAACGTCCTCGACTCGGCTTTCCGATCCAGTCGCGGCTACTCGTTCGATGTCTTTGTCGCCTTGCGACAAGACCGTTGGCGTGCCGTTCTCAGCAATCACCTCATCCACGAATACGAGGAAGTCCTCAAAGCGCACGCGGCGGAACTTGGCCTCACCTTCGCCGACAATCGACACCTTGCTCGATGCCATCTGCGCTCGCGCCGAAGAGTGGCAGCTCGCTCCGGGCTGGGTTCCCATTCTGGCCGATCCCGATGACGAGCCACTCGTGCAACTCGCCTACGACTCCGCTGCCCGCCGTATCGTCACACACAATATCCGCCACCTGAAGCCGGCGCGTGCTCTCGGCATCGAGGTCTTGCCGCCGCGCGAGTTCGCGACCAGGATCACCACGCCATGACGATTCAGGTCACACTTCCCGATAGCCTCGCCGCGCAAGCGCGCGAACTCGCCACCCGCGAGCACATCTCTGTGGACGCCCTCGTGGCCAGCGCGCTCACGGCGCAACTCGACCATACCCCGCAACGCCCCACCATCGCCGAGCGCGCCGCCCGCGTGAATTGGGAAGCTGTGGACGCCATTCTCACCCGTGTCCCGGACGCACCGCCGGTAGCGGGCGACGAAAAGTAGTTCGCTATCGAGCGGCGCGCGCAGTTCACCGGCGAAGAACGTCGGCGGATTGGCGACGATGTTGAAAATCTCGGCCTCAAGCTGCGCGCCATCATTACCCTGCGCGATGAAGTTCTGGATGAACTCGTGCGCGAGCGCGATCGGCTCACCGACAGGCACGCCGAGGCGGATGAGGTCTTTGGTGTTCATGATTTTGGTTCGATTGAAAATGGTTGTCGCGGTGCGCGGACACACGTCGAGTGCGGAGCGGTGTTTGTTCCTTTTGTCGCGAATGCGGCTGGACACGTCGGTTTGATGCTACCATTCCGCCACGATGAATGAACGGCGATCCTTTCCACTGATCAGCCAATTGCCCAAGTTGCTCGACGCTTCTGACTGGGTGTGGCAAAAGCCGCCTGAGCGAGAAGGTGTGTTTGGAATGAGCCGAGAATGGTGGATCGGCACAGACCGTGAAGGGCGGAAATGGCTCGTAAAAATGAGGAACGGGTTCTATGCGTATCGGGAGCACGTCTTCGCATCGTTGGCGCAACGACTCGGTATCTCGTGTCAGTCGTCGGCCTACCTTTTGATTGAGTCCGAAGATGCGGAGCCGCGTCTGCACACAGAATGTTCAGAGCCTTGGCAACTCGCCCTTTGGTTGATGGACGAGCACGCCGCTCAATCCTGTTCCTCAGCCTGCGCGTTGTCGGTCATTATCGGAAAGGGGATGGATTTTGCGGCGATAAGACACGCACAGGTTTCCGGGATCGCACACTTTGAGGATCTCGTGCGGGGTGATGTCCTCGGGTATCTCTGCGGGCAGTTTGAACCTCACGGCCATTTCTTCACTCGTGATCACGAATACGTCGTGATCGACAATGAGTGCATGTTTGCCGGAACGCCGGGCCTCAACGGGTGTCACTGGCACGAGTGCGATGCCGCTCGCCAGTTGATCATCGAAGTCTGCCGTGGTCTTGCTCGCGTCACCGATCAAGAGCTTCACGAAGTTGCCGCGATTCCAGAGGGCTATGGGCGTTCACACAATTCCGGACGCTGAAGCCACAACTCGAAAGTGGCGAATCGCTGTAGCTCCGTCACCTGCTCAACGGGCGTCAGGCCGCGTTCGACATTTTGCCGCTTGAATTCAACGTAAGCTGTTTTGTTCGCGCAGTAGCGACCGTCGCGCATGAGGTAGTTCCGATAGAACTGTGTCGGCGGAACTTTGTCATACCGGCCCACTGCCTCGAACCTGCTCTCGTAGGGTCTCCACCGCGCTTCGTGAAACTGCGCCTGCTCCGCGGGTGGAACCTGCATGAACAAGAAATTGCGAATGAGGTCGGCTTCCTCAAGCGGCAGCCCTTTCCAATTCAAGCTCTCGAAAATCTCGTATGGATTCTCGCCATCAACGGTGATTGCGACCAACGACAACCGCGCAGTGAGCGCAACAAGTAGTCGCTTCGCGACCTGCTCCCCTGCATCAGCAACGGGATTTTTCCATGCCCGCTTGAAAAATGAATAGCAGCCAATGATTCCAGTTCCCGTTACGACCCCAGGCGCCTTCCCGTCGATTGCCAACTCGTAGCTGTGGCGATCTTCGAGTCTGGGAACGACCTTGAATCGTTCGAGGTCTTGGCGGCGCTTGTGGATCAGATAATCCTCGTGAATCTCGTCGGCGAAATCATTGAGATCATTCAGCCGAGCCACATCGCGCAGAGCGGCGAGCGCAAGCGTGAGAGTGGTCAATCGCTGCTGGCCATCAATGAGTTGGTAACGTGGACCATCACCCGGAACGTGGTGAAACGGCGTGCAGACAAGCGGCCCGAGAAAGTGTTTCGCTTCATCCCCACCCTCGATGAGCGCGACTACATCCCTGTAGAGATTGTGCCACTCCTTTTTCGTCCACGAATACTGCCGTTGGAAAAACGGCACGAGGAATTGATCTCCCGAGTGCAGGATTTCGCGGACAGTTTTGACGTGAGCTTCCATGCGACGGGCGCTGGTGGTTTGCGCGCACGGACTGTGAACAGCGAACCGAAGTGATGCAATGACCTGCTTCAGGCGATTCGCGCCGGCAGCACTTTCAGGCCGGCGAGCGCGGCCATGCGACGGGCGGCGGTGTCGAAGCTGTAGAATTCGCCGCAGCGAAGGGTGAGGGCGGCGCCGATGTGGAGCAGGTCGAGCGAGCGGAAGCCTTCGGTCGCGGTGTGCGCGGCGCTCAGACGTTCGGCCAGGCGCAGGGTCTCCGTCCATTCGATGGCGCGGGGGGTGACAAATACCCGCTCGTCGAGATCGTTCTCGTGGTCGCGCAAAATCCGCCGCGCCTGTTCGGGCGAAAGATCCACTTCGCCGCGCTGGAGACGGCGATGCACCATGAGCCGAATGGCGTTGCGGAACTCCAGGCGGTGGAGTGGCGTGAAGGGCAGCGGTTCGTCCTCGCGCCTGAGGTAGGCGGCGATCATCCGCGACAGCCGGGGCACGTCGGGATTCGGCACATAGAAACGCGTGAAAAAGTTCGTGTCCGCATAGGCATTCATTGCCGGCCCTTCGCGGCGTCCATCGAGGCGTTGATTTGCGCGGAGCTGTATTTCCGAGCGCCAAAGACGGCCCGCTGGCGGGCGGCAAAGTCCGGCAAGTCGCGGCGACGTGAGTCGCGCCTGCCGCGCGGCACCAATTCAAACTGGCGTCCATCCTGATACTGAATAATCGCTCCGCCGTCGTGCTCGCACGCTTCGAGGACTTCCGCGGTGCTCCGGGAGAGTTCCCTGACATTGAATGTTTTCATGTCTGACAATGTGTCTGACCACAGGCCGTTGGGCAATCGCCAACTGCCGCGCAGGCCCCGCCGGTGCTGCCGGATTGCAGACACCGGTGGGGCGGGCGGGCCGCGGTTTGGTGCGCAAGCTGCCACGCGCCAGGTGAGCGAGGGAGGGCAGTTCAGGGTTGAGTGGGGCGGCGGGACGTGCGTTTCTGCACGGTGTGACCGGGCGTCTTTTCACCAATAAACCTGCCGCAGTTTGGGATCGGGTGCAGATGCATTTCGGTGCCACTCAACTTTCGGCTCGCCACTTCCATGAACCGCGTCGCCGGCATTGAGACGGAGTACGGCTGCCTGGTCACCGGCGACACCGCGCACGGTCCCGAGGCGTGGCCGGTGCGGGTGAAGAATCACCTTTTCAAAAAGGCGCGCGCGGGCGTGATCGACCTGCACTATCGCGACTACGAGGAGCCGCCGGGCAACGGCGGCTTTTTGCTGAACGGAGGGCGGCTCTACATGGACATGGGGCACCTCGAATATGCGTCGCCGGAATCGCGCACGGTGCGCGATGCGGTGGCCTACGAAATCGCCGGCGACCATCTGCTGCAATCCGCGCTGGATGCGCTCGGCGTGAGCGAGGAGGTCGCCTTCATCAAAAACAACATCGATCACCACACCGGCGCGACCTTCGGCTGCCACGAGAACTATCTGATGAAACGCGAGCTGCAATTCAGCCCGCGGCTGCTCGGCACGCTGCTCTCCTTTCTCGCCACGCGGCAGCTTTTCACCGGCGCGGGCCGCGTCGGCCAGGCCAGCCCGCTGGCCTTCGATTTCGAGCCGGACAATGATCCCGCCGCCGTCCCTTTCCGGCTCAGCCAGCGCGCGGATCACATCGTGAAAACGGCGCGCAGACCGAAGCGCTCATCCGCCACTTGATGATCATGTGGCATAAAAAGAAGGTGCGATTCGGCATGCTGGCCTTCGACCCGCAGGGGAAGACGCTTGCGCAGGGAATCACCATGCGGCTACAGGAGGAGTACAATGCCCAGAACTATGGAATTAAAGAGGGCGTAAGCTGGG
>JANXSB010000328.1 GCA_025352865.1 Chthoniobacter sp.
CGAATCGATTACGAGTAAGATTACGATTACGAGGCGGACGTCCGCTCAGTTCCTAACCTCCCGCGATGGCCGGGACGATGCTGATTTCGTCGGTGTCTTTCACCGGCGTGGCTTTCTCCTCGAGAAAGCGGATGTCTTCGCCGTTGACGAAGATATTCACGAAGCGGCGGACGTTGCCCGCTTCGTCGCAGACGCGGTCCTTTAGACCGGGAAAGGCTTGGTCGAGGTTGTCGAGGAGTTCGCCGATGGTGGCTCCGGCGACGCTGACTTCTTCGAGTTCGTTGGTGAGTTTGCGGAGCGGGGTGGGGATTAAGATGGAGGGCATGTGGGAATTTAGGATTGGAGATTGAGGATTTGGGATTTGGGGCGTCAGGCGGCGGCGGTGTCTTTGCTGTAAACGTGCTCCTCGAATTCGCGGAGGCTGGGTTTGATCAAACGCGGTTCGCCGCATTTGCCGATGATGGTTTCCTGCGTTTTGAGGTTGTGGCCGGTGATGCAGAGGACGGCGCTGCCGTCGCGCGGAATCTTGCCGGTTTCGATGAGCTTGCGGGCGCAGGCGACGGTCACGCCGCCGGCGGTTTCGGCAAAGATGCCCTCGCACTCGGCGAGTTGGCGGATGCCTTCGACGACTTCGTCGTCGGTGCAATCCTCGGCGGTGCCGCCGGTCTGCTTCATGGCGTGGATGGCGTAGTAGCCGTCGGCGGGCGTGCCGATGGCGAGCGACTTGGCGATGGTGTCGGGCTTCGGCACGGGCTTCACGAGGTCGGTGCCGCGCTTCATGGCGTGGGCGATGGGGGCGCAGCCGGTGGCTTGCGCGCCATAGACTTTGAAAGCCGCGTCTTCCACGAGGCCGAGCCGGGCGAACTCGCCGTAAGCCTTGTGGATTTTCGTGAGCAGCGAGCCGGAGGCCATCGGCACGACGGTGTGCTGCGGGATGCGCCAACCGAGTTGCTCGCAGATTTCGTAGCCCATCGACTTCGAGCCCTCGGCGTAATACGGGCGCAGGTTCACGTTCACAAAACCCCAGCCATACTTCCCGGCGATCTCGGAGCAGAGCCGGTTCACCTGATCGTAGGCTCCGTGAATGGCGACGACATTTGTGCCATAGACGAGCGAGCCGAGCACTTTGCCCTGCTCGAGATCGGCGGGGATGAGCACGTAACTTTTCAGCCCCGCGCTCGCGGCGTTGGCGGCCACGGAGTTCGCGAGATTGCCGGTCGAGGCGCAGGCGACCACTTTGAAACCCAGCTCCCGCGCGCGGCTCAGCGCCACGGAGACGACGCGATCCTTAAACGAAAGCGTGGGGTAATTGACCGTGTCGTTCTTGACGTAAAGCTCGCGGATGCCGAGCGCTTTGGCCAGCCTGTCGGCTTTGACCAGCGGCGTGAAACCGACCTGCGTGCCGACTGTCGGCTCGCCGTCGATGGGCAGCAGCTCGCGGTAGCGCCACATGGTGTGCGGGCGGCTTTCGATCGCCTGCCGCGTGAGCACCGGGCGGATGGCGTCGTAGTCATACGCGGCTTCGAGCGGGCCGAAGTCGAAGTCGCAGACGTGGATGGCCTGTTTGGGATAGAGGCGGCCGCACTCGCGGCATTTGAGGCTGGTGAAGAAGGGTGATGGTTTGTCCATAAGTCGTGTGGGCTTCCATCGAGGATCGAGTGGCGAAGAGGCGAAGATTCCTGCGGCTGCGACCTCGGAATCTTTTCTCATCTTTTCCTCCGGCGCTCGCGCGCCTTCGGCTGGATTTGGCACCTGGTCCCTGGGGAAAGGCGGAAGTCGAAGGGCGGAAGTCGGAAGAAAACCAAGCGCGCAGCGCCCGATCACCTCCCTCTTCCGCCTTCCGCTTTCCGTCTTTCCTCAAGCGGTTGCCGTGACTTCATTGGGCCAGTCCCTCGGTCACTCTTGATGAAAGTGCGCGGAAAGTAGGGAGGCCCGCCGGGGGCGTCAAATGTTTTTCCGAGCCGGTGCGAGTCATAAACTTTGGCAGGGAATATGATTATTGGGCGGAGCGCGGAAAAGCTTTTGACCGCAACGATTTGTGCCCCTACAAAATTTCGCAGGACGGATGAATGCGATGATTGCAGACAGCTCTGAGATCAGATTCGAGTGCGCGCAATGCGGGCAGAGCATTGCAGTCGATATTTCCGGCGCGGGCGTGAGCACCAATTGTCCGACGTGCGATCATCCGCTCGTCGTGCCCTCGCCCGGTTCGCTCCACGACCGGGAGTATGGGGAAGGCGCGTCGCTTCCGCCGGGCCGCACAGCCTTTGCCGATGAGGACACGGGCATTTCCGCGAGCGAGGCCGAGGAGTTGCGCGAAGAGCTGGCGGAGGCGCTGCGGCGCGCGGAGGAATCCGGGCAGTCGCTTTCCGCGGCGCGGAATGAAACGGCGCGGGTCGAACAGCGCGCGGCGACCGCGGAGGCGCAGCTCGCCGATGCGCGGACGATGATCGCCGACCTCGGAGCGCGGCTCGCCGCGGCGGAGGAAAACCGCGCGCAATGGGAGCAGGCTTGCGCCCAAAACGCGGAGCAGGCGAACGCCAGCGAGACGCAATTTGCGGCGCGCGAAACGGAACTCCGCGCCGCGCTCGCGGAGGCGCGCGGCGGGACCGAGGTGCTCGCCGCGGAGCGCACCGCCCTGCGCGGGCACCTCGAAAGCGCTGAGGCCGAAGCCCGCACCGCCGCCGCGGCGGTGGCGGAAAAACTCGCCGCAGCCCAGGCCGCGTTCGAGGACGCGGAGGCTGGCCGGCAAGGGCTCGCCGAGCGCTGCCAGGCGCTGCGCAAGGAGTCCGAAACGCTCCGCCGCGATCTTTCCGAAATCCACACGGGCCGCGAACTCCTCGCGTTGCGCGACACTTTTCAAACCCTCGAAACCGAGCACCAGCGCGCCACCGCCGCCCTCGCGCGCAGCACCACCGAGGTGCAGTCGCTCACGGCTTCCGGCGACACGCTCCGCGCCGACATCACCGAGGCCCGCGCCCGCGCCGCCGACGCTGAACACCGTGCCGAAGCCGCCTCCGGGTCCGCGCTGAAAAAGGACAACGAAGTCCTCCGCGGCATCATCGAGCGGCAGAACTCCGTCGGCGAAGCGCGCTACGTCGAACTCCGCAAGCTCCGCCGTGCGCGCCTCATGCTCCGCATCCTCTATGCGCTCGGTTTCCTTGCCGTCATCGGCCTCGCTGCGCTCGCCATCGACTACCTGCCCGCCGCCGCGAAGCATTTCCTCCACGAGTGGTTCGGCCTGCAATAAGATGGGGCCCGGACAATGAAATGGCCGGGCTGCGCCGCCCGGATTTCACCGGTTTCCAGGCGTTAGGCCCGCCGCCGCCGAAGACCGAGCAGCGTGGCGGAGACGCTGGCCAGAAATGCCAGGGCCGAAGGCTCGGGCACGACGGCGACGAGATTGGTTCCCGCCTCATGGACATAGGCGCTGCCGTTATCAAACGCGATGGCCTCGGCATTGGGCACGGTGAACTGCTGGATGAAATTCATGTTGGAATTCAACTCCACGACGCGGTTCTGCGCCTGCAGACTGGTCCAGATATTTCCGGTCACCGCATCCACGGTGACGTTCGTGATCGTCGCGCCCGCGCCGAAATCGAAAGACTTCCCGGTGGATGAATCGTCGGCCCCATTGAGCTGCGTGAGCACCTGCGTGTTGGACCCGTTTTCAAAATAGACGAAATGATGCGCGACTGCGGAGTCGATGGCGCAGACGGTGCCGGTCAGCGGACGCACAATGACGCCTCCGAGATTGATGACCTTCACGTCGATGACATTGCTCCTGACGTAGTAGAGACTCGACAGCGGATCGCTGCTCATAATGCTCGCCACGCCGCCCAGATTCACCGTTTGCAGGATGGAGCCGGTGGAGCTGTTCACGATCCGCATGATGTCGCCGGTGCCTTGCAGACTCACGCCGTAGGTTCCGGGGAGGGCCGCGATTCCGGTGGCGAAAGTCATGCTGTCATTGCGCGTGGCCGAGGGCACACCCGCGGCATTGACGCTGATCGCCCGCACCAGACTGCTGCCCTGATCCGCCCAAAAGACATTGGTTCCGCTGGTCGCCAACTGCGAAGAATAACCGCCAGCCGAAAAGCTAAAGTTGCCCACGACCGTGTTCGTCAGCGTGTTGATGACATCGAGGTGCTTCGTGCCGCCGGGGCCAAACTGCTCGCCCGTGTAAAGAAAGTGCCGGGCGGCATCCAGGGCGAAAACCTGGCCGCTGCTGTTATCCAATGGGATCGTCAGCGCCAACGCGGAACGCGGAGGTGCGATCAGCGCGAGGGCCGTGAGGCAGAGAATTTGTGTGAGGAATTTGGATGTGGATGTGGGTGTTTTGGTTTGCATGCGCGCTCTTTAGCCAGCCGCGCCCGCCGTGGGCGAGGATTGTTTTTCGGCGCTGCCGCCGCGCTCCGAACGGGCGGGAGTTTTTCCCATTGCCACACCCGGCGATTCCCATTCACGTTGCGCGCCTTATGTCGCAGCAACGCAGAGTCGTCATCACCGGAATGGGCCTCATCACGCCCGTGGGCAACGATCTTCAAACCTTCTGGCACAGCCTCACGCATGGCGTCAGCGGCATCGGCCGCGTCACGCTTTTCGACATCACCGGCTACGACTGCCAGATCGCCGGCGAGGTCCGCGATTTCGACCCGGTGAAGTTTTTCAAAAACCCCAAGGACGTGCGCCGCGCCGACCGCTACTCGCAGCTCGCGATGGCCGCGTCGAAGATGGCCATCGAAGACTCGGGGCTCACGCACGTCGCCGATCCCGACCGCTGCGGCGTGATCGTGGGCAGCGGCATCGGCGGGTTGAAAACGCTCGAGGATCAGCATGAGATCCTGCTCAAAAAAGGGCCGGGCCGCGTGTCGCCTTTCACCATCCCGATGATGATCGCGAACATGGGCAGCGGGCTCGTCTCCATGGAATTCGGCTGGAGCGGGCCAAACTTCGCGCCCGTCTCCGCCTGCGCCACCGCGTGCCATTCCATCGGCGAGGCGTGGCGGATGATTTTGGAAGACGACGCCGATGTCTTCCTCGCCGGCGGTGCCGAGGCGACCATCGTGCCGATGGGCATGGCCGGCTTTGCCGCGATGCGCGCCATGAGCACGCGCAACGACGACCCGACACGGGCCTCGCGCCCTTTCGACAAAGACCGCGACGGCTTCGTCATGGGCGAAGGCGCGGGCATCGTCGTGATCGAGGAACTCGAACACGCGAAAAAGCGCGGCGCGCGCATCTACGGCGAACTCGTGGGCTACGGCCTCAGTTCCGACGCCTACCACATGAGCGCCCCGCACCCGCAGGGCGACGGCGCGAAACGCTGCATGGCCATGGCGCTGAAAAAAGCCGGCCTCACGACGGCGGACGTCGATTACATCAACATGCACGGCACCTCCACACCCGTCGGCGACGTGTGCGAG
The DNA here is from genome assembly GCA_025352865.1 of Chthoniobacter sp. Taxonomy (GTDB): domain Bacteria; phylum Verrucomicrobiota; class Verrucomicrobiia; order Chthoniobacterales; family Chthoniobacteraceae; genus Chthoniobacter. The sequence continues at coordinate 5,427 of JANXSB010000328.1, forward strand.
ACGAATGCGATCAAGGCGCTCTTCGGCGAGCGCGCGAAAAACGGCCTCACCGTCAGCTCCACCAAATCCATGACCGGCCACCTCCTCGGCGCGACCGGCGCAGTCGAGACCATCGCGTGCGTCCTCGCCATGCGCGACAGCCTCATCCCGCCGACGATCAACCTTGATGAACCCAGCCCCGAGTGCGACCTCGACTACACGCCGCATGTGGCTCGGGAGAAAAAGGTGAAGGTCGCCCTCAACAACAGCTTCGGCTTCGGCGGGCACAACGCGACGCTCATCGTGCGGGAGTTTATCGGGTAGCGGAGAGCCAGAGGAAAACTTAACGCGCGTTCGCCGAGAGATCATTCGGGACGCCATCCTCACCGCCATCTCCGACCGCACCCGCTGGCGCATTTTCGACGAACTCGCCAAAGGCGACGCCCTCCCCGTCTCCGAACTCGCCACCCGCCTCAGCCTCCCCGCCGCCAACATCTCCAAACACCTCGCCACCGCCCTCCGCCTCGGCCTCATCGAGCGCGGCTACGGCACCCACTACCGGCTCCCCACCCGCTTCCTCGTCCCCGGCCAGCGCGCCCTCGACCTCGGCGCCGTCCTCCTCCGCCTCGACCGCCTCGATGGCGTATAAAGACTCCTTCGGATTGGCTCCAAACCGCACCTGCGGGGCGAAGAATTCCGCTTTTGTAAGCCAGCGCCAATCAGAAAGACGCCCAGATCATGGCTCCAAGTCGCCAGGCACATTCTCAGCAGTCACACCGCGCACCGTAGGGCCGGGCTCCCGCTCCCATGCCGTTAGGATTGAGTGTCCCGTCTCACCGAGGGTGGAGAGCATCTGGCGGGCGGTGTCGTTTAGACCGTCAGAAAAAGCACGCCGGATTTGCTTTGCCAGCTCCTCATCGCTCCAAGGCTCCCGTCGATACCATGCCAAGATGACTGCTGCCTGAAGAGCAACGTCATTGTAACCGTCACGATCTTCTGCCCGTTTCGTCAGCGTGGTGATGAGATCACCAACGAACGCTTCTCGGGACGGTGGAAAGGCATCTCGGTCGAGCAAGGGAAGGCCTGAAAGAGCGTAACCTGCCTGACCACCCGGCGGCTTGTCGCGGAAGCGATTGATGAGAAAGAGCAATGCTTCCATACGCTCTACGCTGGCAGGAGCGCGCCAAAGGTTTTGCCCGCCGATATGGCCGAGGCACCAACAAACAGCAACGAGCAACGGGCGTGAACTGTGTGAAAGCTGCGCCCATAAACTTTCGCCAGCTTGATTCGCGAATTCGACAAACCGGGCTGAGTTACGTTTCCAAGGGATCTCAATTTTTCCCCTTATGAGATCGCCAATGACCAAGGCTCCAAGAATTCGATCCCGTCCCTCACCGCTCGCCATCCCCGCGCGCAATCGCTGCAAGACATCAGGAAAGGATTCCGCTGACCACGGATAGCCGTCCTCGACAGCCGCGCATGCCTCCGCATAGTCCGTGGGGTAAGAGTATCCACCTTCCAAAGTTTGAAATTGTGCCATCGCAATTTCCAAAAGGAGAGGAGCAAAGCGACCAAGGGCAAACTTCATGTGAAGACCATCGAATCTGAAGGCGACTGGTATTTTGACGATCAGCCGGAATGCCCCTTCCGCTGAGTCTGGACTGATCGGGGGCTCATCCAAAAGACACGACACTAGCGTTATCAATGCACTGTCGGTTTCCTCCCCGAAGCCATAGCCATGTTTCGCGTGTGCCTCGTTTGCGGTCGCGGTCAGCCTTTCAACTATCTGACTCGCCGCACGCTTGGCCAAGACTACGGCAAGAGCGATCACCTCGCGCCATTTGGCTTCGCCGAAATGAGGTTCCAGCAGTTCCACCAGCCGGCGACTATCGTGGGCACCGGGCCGGTGGCCTTGCACGTAACCGCGGGCGGCGAGGTACTCCTGAAAGGTGAGATGCTGGAATTCATAGACCGGCTGGAGATGTTCGTCGGCGACTTCGTGACCCACTTGGATGAGCAGGCTGCTACGCCGCTCGATGCGTTCGATGAATTCATCCGGGGTCAGCTTGGTGCCAAAGAGTTCGCTCTCCAATTCCGCACGGGCCTGCTTGAGCAAGGTGAGGAGCTGGCTGCGGGCGATGCGCTGGACGCCCTGCTCCATCATCCAGCAGGCGAGGTAGCTGAGTTGCGGGAGTGCTTCCTCGTCATTGATCGGGGTATGGCCCTCGACATTCCAGGTCATGAGCAGCACCTCGACGGCCTTGCTGTAGAGCGTGACGCGGCGCTGCGGGAGCTGGCCCACCCAGCGTTTCACCACGAGCAGCGTGGTGAGCAGCAGCGGATTGACGACCAATGAGCGGATGCGCTCATTGGTCCAGATTTGCGCCGCGAGGTCGCGCGCGTCGGCACGGACTTTATCGGTGTTGCCAACGACTTCCACATGCCAGTTCACGCAGAGGCGCTGCACATCGTCCTCGTCGAACGGAGCGAGCCGCGCCTCGGTGCAAATGTCGGCAATCGTCCCGGCGACGATGCGGAATCCGGCTTCGCGGGATGTGACGACGAGCGCGACGCCGGGATAGACGCGGAGAAAGCTGCGCAGGTGCTCGGCGAAAATCTTGCGCGTGCCGTCGTCGGAGATTTCGTCGAGACCATCGACGAGGAGTAGCGCGCGACCGGTGGCAAGGGCATCGCGCAGATGGACGCGAAAGGCCGGGGCGTCATCGCCGAAATGGCGTCCGAGCGCTTCCAAAAGATCGAGGATGGGGCGGGTCGCGTCGGCATGCAGTTCGCGGCAGCGGAGGAAGAAAGGCAGCCAGGGACGGCGAGGCAGACCATCGGCGACATCAGCGAGCCGCTCGGGATCGGCGTAGGCGGAGGCGAGTCGCTTGAGGAGGGTGCTCTTGCCGCCACCGGGTGCGGCGAGGATGGCGAGACGTGAATGCTTTTCGAGCATCGCGCCGACCGCTTCAACGCGTTCTTTTTCTCGCTTCGGCATGCGCCCGAGGACTTCGGCATCGGTCTCGCCTTCGACCAGAACCGCGCGCTCCGCTTCTACCGCGAGCCGCAGCGGGACGAAGAGATGTTCGAGCTTCATCCGCTTGACGCTGAGATCGGAATCCGCCGGCAACCCATCGAGCTGCATGGTGCCGCACTCCTCGGCCAGCCAGCGCAGGTAGGCCGCGCGGGCACGGGCGACTTGCGTAGGATC
>JANXSB010000029.1 GCA_025352865.1 Chthoniobacter sp.
TCGTAGGTTCTCCCGTTTCCCGAAAGCACATCATCGCGGAGGATGAAGGCTTCGCCGCCTGACGGACGTTCAAAGACGGCAAAGCTTTGCTGATCGGCGGCCAGGAGCAGAATAATCGGTGTTACTCCGATGGTGTCGTTAATGATGCGTTCTTCACTCAGGCGGTTCCAATCATAGGCTTTGCAGACCTCACCGATTTGCAGGCCGACCACCCATGACTTGTCTTTCCATGACGAGTGCTCCGTGCGCGTCAGCTTACCCTTGCTCTCGCCGCGCTCAAATTTCCCCTCAGTGTCATAATGCTCTGCCGAGGCTTCGTCGGCCTGCATGACCAACCCATCGGGATGCAGTTCAAACCATTTGCGAACGGTAAGCTGCGCCGAATCTGCCTCGGGCAGCATGGCACCTTTCAATGGCCCAGCCACCGCCTCGCCGGTGGATTGCCTCCACCAACTGCGGGTCGTGGCGTCCTCGAACATGGCGTTGAAATGATCCATGCCCACGAGACGGAATGTTTCCCGATGTCCTTTGACGATGGGCTCAAAGCACCGCCCCGTCCGGCAAACGCTGCAATAGGTAACTAACACCGGCTTTCCGCCCACCGTATCCCGCACCTGATGATGATAGACCAGAAACCGGATGGGATAAGCTTTAGCCTCACCCTGATGCTCGACGCCGATGACCACGGCATCGTCATCGACCTTGTTTTCACTCTGCGGCCTGAAGGTGAGCGTGCGGGGCTGCTTGAACATGCTCTCGGCAGTCATCTGGAAATTGCCGATCAGCACGACGGCGAGGGTGATGAGCGAAGCGGTGAGCGGCAGCTTTCTGGCCCCGACGGGAAATCCGCGGATACTTCCGGCGGCGATCACCAGCAGGAAAGCGATCCTGAAAAACCACCGGTGGGTGTGGAGAAAGTAAGCCGCGCCGAGGCTGTCCCAGCCCTGGCTGCCGGGTAGCGGCATGATGAAATACACCCGCAGAATTTCAAACACGGCGAGGCCCGCCAAGCCGGTGCAGAGAATCTTGTTCATGGCTTATTACGGTCGCCTGAGCCGGGCTGAGTATGGTGAGCTACATCCGCTCCGGCACTTCGATGCCGAGGAGGCCGAGGCCGCGCTGGAGGGTGCGGGCGGTGACTTCGCAGAGGGTGAGGCGGCTGGCGCGAGAGGCTTCGTCAGCTTTGAGCACATGGCACGCTTCAAAGAAGCTGTGGAAGGTGGAGGCGAGTTCGTAGAGGTAGTTGCAGAGCAGATTTGGACGGCAATCATCAAGCACCTGCGGCAGCACCTCTCCGAATTGGAAAAGTTTTTTGGCTAGAACCAACTCAGCAGGCTCGGAAAGGATGATGGTGGACGACTGGCTGTTGATTCCGGCTTCTACCGCTTTGCGAAAAATCGACCGGATGCGGACATAAGCGTTTTGCAGATACGGCGCGGTGTTGCCTTGGAGCGCGAGCATTTTGTCCCAGGAAAAAACGTAGTCGCTCTGCCGGTTGGGCAGCAGGTCGGCGTACTTCACCGCGCCGAGGCCAATGACACGCGCGATCTCGCGGCGCTCGGCCTCGGGCAGCGCGGGGTTTTTCTCGCTGACGATGGCGAAGGCGCGCTCCTCCGCTTCGTCGAGCAGGCCGGCGAGCTTGATGGTCTCGCCGCTGCGGGTTTTGAAGGGCTTGCCATCGTCACCGAGGATGGAGCCGAACCAGACGTGCGCGAGCCGCGCGGAAACCTCCGGGTGCCAGCGCCGGAAGATGGCGAAGAGCTGGCGGAAGTGGTGCTGCTGGCGGCCGTCGGTGACGTAGAGGATTTCGTCGGGCGCAAACTCGCGCAGGCGGTAGGCGAGCGTGGCGAGGTCGGTGGTGGTGTAGTTCGCTGCGCCGTCGGCTTTCTGCACGAGCGCGGGCATGTCCACCCATTGGCCGTCGCGCGAGATGAGGAACGGGTCTTCCTTTTCCGGCACCGAGCCGTCGGAAAAAACGCAGAGCGCGCCCTCGCTCTCGCGGGCGATGCCGCGCGCGACGAGTTCATCGACCACTTTCCAGAGCCATTGGTTGTAAAAGCTCTCACCCAAGGTGACATCAAATGAAATACCAAGGCGGCTGTAGATTACGTCGAATTGCGCCTGCGAGAGCCGCTGCATTTCGCGCCAAAGAACGAGGTTTTCCTCATTGCCGCCTTGGAGTTCCACGAGTTCGTGGTGGACGGCATCGAGCGTGGCGGGGTCTTCTTTGCACCGTGCAGAGACGAGCTTGTAAAGGCGCTCCATTTCGCCGAGCGGATCGGCTTCGAGCGCGGCGTGGTTCAGCTCGTTTTTCCAGCCGTGGAGAAGCATGCCGAACTGCGTGCCCCAGTCGCCGATGTGGTTGTCGCGCACGACGGTGTGGCCGATGAAGGCGGCGATGCGGGCGAGGGCGTCGCCGAGGATGGTGGAGCGGATGTGGCCGACGTGCATCGGCTTGGCGACATTGGGCGAGCTAAAGTCGATGACGTATTTCTTCGGCCGCACCGGCGCGGAGATGCCGAGCTTTTCATCGGCGGCGAGCACGGCGAAACGCTCCGCAAGCCACATGGGTTTCAGCCGGAAATTGATGAACCCCGCGCCGGCGATCTCCGGCGGCTCGCACATTTCGGCGGTGTCGAGTTTGTCGATGATCTCCTGCGCGAGCTGCCGCGGGTTGGCGCGCTGCTGCTTAGCGAGGATCATCGCGATGTTCGTCTGGTAGTCGCCGAAGCGCGTGTCCGTGGCGGGCTGCACGCGGGCGTCCGCGTGGCCGCTGGCGGCGCGGAGTTTCGCTTCGAGTTGGGATGAAATGGTCATTGGGAAAAGGAGCGCGAGATTGCGCGAGCATACGCAGGCGCGCAAGCGGGGACGCGCACAGACGGCGGCTCAAGCACCATAAACGGTGTCATTCTGAGCGGAGTTCCGGGTGGGCGCAGGCGGGCCGGAACGCAGTCGAAGAATCCCGGCGGTTCTGTGCGGTGTCGTCTGTGAAGGGCGGGATCCTTCGACTGCGCTGCGCCCGCCTTTCCGCCTCCGCTCCGCTCAGGATGACACGCGTCTGAAACCTTCATGCACTCCACACACAGCCAATCGACAGCTACGAGTTCTGGAAGATCGCGAGGATTTCCTCGGGCGTCGGCGCGGTGCCGAGGCGCTCGCGGACGGCGCGGTCGTTGAGGAATTTCGCGATGGCCGCGAGGGTGCGGAGGTGGGTCTGGAACTGGTCCTTGGGCACGACGAAGAGGACGATGAATTTCACCGGCGCATTGTCGAGCGAGTCGAACTCGATGCCGGTGGACGAGCGGCCAAACGCGGCGACGACCTTTTCCACGCGGTCCGACGAGGCGTGCGGGATGGCGATGCCGAAGCCGATGCCGGTGCTCATCGTCTCCTCGCGCTGGCGGAGAGCGGCGAGGACCACGTCGCGATCGGCGGGTTTGACCTGCTGCTGCGCGACGAGGAGATCGACCAGCTCCACGATGGCGGACCACCTTTCCGTGGCTTTCATCTCGGGGATGATTTGGTGGATCGTGAGTAAGTTGCCGAGTGTCATTCGAGTGAGTGATCCGGGGGAAAAGTGGGGGCGAATCTAACAACCGGCGTTTTGATGACAAGTGCCATTTGGGCGGGGCGCGCGGGCGCAAGTCTTCCTCGTCAACGCGCAGGGCGGGCGGTATTTCAGGGCGCATGAAAATCCTCCTCACCGCCAGCGAAATGGACCCGTTCGCGCGCACCGGCGGACTGGGCGATGTGCTGGAGGCGCTGCCCGCCGCGCTCGCCGCGCGGGGGCATGAGGTGAGCGTGGTGCTGCCGTGCTACCGCGGGCTGCGCGAGCGGGCGCGCGACACGGGGGTGAAGATCGCGGTGCAAATCGGCGGGCGGCGGCTGCAGGCGGAAATCTGGGAATGCACGGCGCCGAACGGCGTGCAGGTTTTCCTCGTGCGGCGTGACGAGTATTTCGACCGTCCCGGATTTTACGGCGCGGAAGGGCGCGATTTTCCGGACAACGCCGAGCGGTTCATCTATTTCTCGAAGGCCGTGGTCGAACTGGCGCGGCGGGTCGTGCCGCCAGCGGAAATCATCCACGCGCACGACTGGCAGACGGCGCTGGTGCCGGTGCTGGTGCGGGAGCGGCGGCTGCCGTTCAAGACGGCGCTGACGATTCACAACCTCGCGTTTCAGGGCAGCTTCGACGGCTGGGATTTCGGGCTGACGAATCTGCCGGGGGAATACTTCGGGGCGAAGGGCGTGGAGTTTTTCGGGCGGCTGAATCTGCTCAAAGGAGGGATGCTTTTCGCGGATGCGATCACCACGGTGAGCGAGCGGTATTCGCGCGAAATCCAGACGCCCGCGCAGGGCAGCGGGCTCGACGCGGTGGTGCGCGAGCAGGCGCACAAGCTGACGGGGATTCTGAACGGCGCGGACTACCGGATTTGGAATCCGGCGACGGACACGCGGCTGCCGGAACGCTTTTCGCCGGACGCACTCGCGGGAAAAAAAGCGTGCCGCGAGGCGCTGCTCGCGGCGTGCGGACTCACGCCGTCGCCGCGCGGGCCGGTGTTCGCGATTGTCTCTCGTCTGGCGGAGCAAAAGGGCATCGACCTGCTGCTGCCGCTGCTCGACCGGCTGCTCGCGGATGATGTGCGGCTGGTCATTCTCGGCGAAGGCGATCCGGCGTATGAGCGCGAACTTTTCATCGCGAGCAAGCGCCACGCGGGACGTTTTGCTTTCCGGCAGAGCATGGATGAAACGCTGTCGCATCTCATCTACGCGGGCGCGGATGCGTTTCTCATCCCGTCGCATTTCGAGCCGTGCGGGCTGAGCGCGATGTATTCGCTGAAGTACGGCACGCTCCCAATCGCCCACGCGACGGGCGGGCTTTTCGAGACGATTCAGGACTACGACCCGACGAACGAAAGCGGCCACGGTTTTCTCTTTTTCGACGCCACCCCCGAGGCACTGTGGGATGCGATCATCCGCGCGAAGCGTTACTTTGCCGACCCGCCGCAATGGCAGGCGCTGATGCGGCGCGCGATGCGCTGCGATTTTTCGTGGGCCAAGGCGGTGCCGGGATACGAGGCGGTGTACGCCGGAATCCTCGGTCGGAAATGACGCCGTGCTGCCGGAGCTAATCACGCCGATTCCCGGCCCGCGCTCGCTGGCGCTGGCGGAGAAACTGCGGCGGCACGAGTCGCGCAACGTCACGTTTCTCGCCAACGATTTCCCCGTTTTCTGGCAGCGCGCGGACGGCGTGAACGTGTGGGACGCGGACGGGAACCGCTTTCTCGATCTCACGTCGGCCTTCGGCGTGAGCGGGCTCGGGCACACGAACGCGGAGGTGCGCGCGGCGCTCGTGGCGCAGTCGGGCGAGCTGCTGCACGCGAT
>JANXSB010000377.1 GCA_025352865.1 Chthoniobacter sp.
ACCACCTAGATCTTCCCGCGCCGCAATTCCGCCGGCAGCGGCAGATGCAGACTCCCATCGGCGTCGGGCTCCAGGATCGCAGTAATGGTGCTCATGCCGCGAAAATGCCGCAACCCACCCGACCGGGCAAGTCTTCGTGTGGATGCGCGGGCTAGCCGCCGGGCAAGCATCACAGCGGAGGGCACCCCATTCCGTCCGCGCCCAGCGCGCCAGCGTCTCCGCTCGCACCGCCGCGCGTTCCGCGCAGGAGAGCATCCACGGGGCGAGGTGCATTAGTCCTACAGGGGGTGTCTGCCATGAGTCGAAAGGACGGACTAGCGAGAGGTTTTAACTCGCACCAACCATTTCGGATTAAAGCAAGAAAGTGCAATCCCGAGGATAGTTATTAAAAGGCTTATAAAGGATAGTTGAGGCCCATATCTCACTAAAACGGAAGAATCACCCTGATAGAGAGCGAACCCAACAAGAAATCTTTCGTAGGGCAAAACAAGTATCAACAAAAGCCCAATAGCTGAACAAATTGGGATACCAATGCGTTTGCAGCTTTTAGATTGCCATATTGTTATGATGCCACCGATGAGGAATGCAGAAAAAATGCAGCCCAAAGAATACCCGAGAAAAAAGCGAAATTCGTGACCACCCATATGTATGGAATGTTTGTTAATCGAACTCTCCAGGAAGGTGGTTATAGATTCTACTTGATCTTTAGACTCTCCAGAGACCCGCAGCAGTCGGGTAGAATCGTTCAACAATACGACAAGGGACGAAATCGGAGCGCCAATAGTGTCGTAGTTGTATGATAGATTGTAAGACGCTTGCGGCAACGAAACGCCCACTAGGGTGTGGTCATAGATTTTAACGTCGTCGCCATCCGCACCCAAAATAATGGTTTCAGCAGATTGTCTTTCGCTAGACCCATTGGCCGTGACGATGAGGGAGTGGGCTCTTTTCAGGATTTCATCAAGGTCGCTAACCGATATGCTCACACACGGCAGGTCTCGGCTACAACTGAAAATTGGAGCGGCGGCTAGTAGCGCCGAAGTAAAGAACATCCAGACCAATGTGATAAGTAAAATGAAATACATGGCGAAAATAGTGTCGCGGAAGTGTGACGGATTTATGCGAGTGCTTAAGCCCCTCGTTACTAAACTCTGTTTGGTAATGCAAGGCGGAGGGAAATTACATTTCTCAGGGCGGGAGTGTCGGCGGGGGCGGAGCGGGATGCGCCCGCCCGCAGACACACCCTCCGCGCGAAACAGAGTTTCGCCCCGCAAGGGCGTTCCCAAACGGAGTTTGGGAACGAGGGGTAAAAAACTCTCCTAGCAAGTGCTTGGCGGTCACAAAGTCAGGAGGTTCTTGGGCGTGGCTCGCGCGACGGCGGAAACGGCAATCCCTTGGTCGAAGGTGACAAGACGTCCGCTTTTCTCCACGGCAAGAGAGAGGAGGTAAAGGTCGGTGAGGGTTTTGGACGAAAGGATGCGGGAATGGTCATACCGGGTCGCATCGAGGATTGAGACGCTGTCGGGCCAGAAGGTGTGTTTGGTTCCGGCGGTGAAGGTTTGGAGCAGGTTCACGAGTTCCGCGACGGTGAACTGGCGTGCTTTGCTGTAGCCGGGCGAGGCCATGATGCGCACGACGCCGTTTTCCGTCAGCGGGCAACTGGCCCACTGGGGCTGTTCCTTCCGCCACCAGGCATGGGCGCGGGCGTGAAAAGCGTGATCCTGATCCAGCAGTGCGATGAGCACGTTGATGTCGAGCAGGGAGCGCATGTCAGATGCCTTCTTCTTCCATGATGCGGCGCACCTTTTCGACGCTGACCACCTCGCCGCGCGACGGCAGGACGGGGATGCCGTTCTTCATCAGATGCTTTGTGGTGCTAACTTTCGATTTTGCCGGTGTCGGTGCATGCAAGGCGCGACGGAAAAACTCGGACAGGATTTTCCCCGCCGTCTTCCGTTCCTTGGCGGCGAGATCCTTCGCGGCGGAGAGCACATCGTCGTCAATATCGAGGGTGGTGCGCATGATGCGTGATGATGTTGCATCAGATGCCGTCCGACAAGTGGAATGTGGCTTGGTGGGGCTTTTGGGCACGCCCGAATTTCGTCCGCGGGAATTGCCAAGGGAAACGCGCTCTGGCAGGTCATATCCCCGAACTCCACCCCATCTCCCATGCGCCCACACCTTTTCACCCTCGCCGCCTTCACTCTCACGCTCGCCGCCCACGCGGAGAACTGGGGGCAATGGCGCGGGCCGGCTTTCAACGGCTCGTCGCCGGAGAAAAACCTGCCGGAGACTTGGACGAAGGAGACGGTGAAGTGGACCGCGCCGCTGCCCGGCCCGAGCGGGGCGACGCCGGCGGTGTGGGGCGATGCCGTCTTTGTCTCCAGCCCGGATGCGCAGAAAAACCTGCTGCTTTTCTGCCTCGACCGGAAGGACGGCAAGGTGCGCTGGCAGAAGCAGCTCGCCACGGGCGACCTGACGGTGGGGCGCGGGAATATGGCTTCACCGTCGCCGGTGACGGATGGAAAAAACGTCTTCGCGCTCTACGGCACGGGCGATCTCGCGGCGCTGGATTTCGACGGCAATATCAAGTGGCAGCGCAACCTCGGCGCGGACTACGGGCGCTTCGCCATCATGTGGCTCTACGGCTCCAGCCCGCTGCTTTTCGAAGGCAAACTTTACGTGCAGGTCCTCCAGCGCAATCCCGTGCCGAACAACTACCCGGCCCTCGCCGGCGGCGACCCCGCACGCGAGAGCTACCTCCTCGCCCTCGACCCCGCGACCGGCAAGACGCTGTGGAAAACCGCGCGCCCGAGCGACGCCAAAATGGAATCCTCGGAGAGCTACGCCAGCCCGATTCCGGCGACCGGCGCGGATGGCAAGGCGCAGCTCCTCGTCGTCGGCGGCAACTGCCTCACCGGCCATGACCCGGCCACCGGCGCGGAACTGTGGCGCGGCTACGGGCTGAATCCGAAGGACGGCGAATGGATGCGCATCGTCGCCTCGCCGGTCAGCGCCGCCGGCCTCGCCATCGCCTGCGGGCCGAAAAAGGAACCGATGCTCGCCTTTCGCACCGATGGCAAAGGCGACATCACCACCACCGGCCTCGCGTGGAAAAACGAGGAGCACAAAACGCCCGATGTCTGCACGCCCGCCTTCGACGGCCAGCGCCTCTACGTGGTCGATGGCGACGGCCACACGCTCACCGCTTTCGAGCCGAAGACCGGCGAAAAGAAATGGAGCGGCGAACTTCCCGACCGCACCGTCATCCGCAGCAGCCCGACCGTGGCCGATGGGAAAATCTACATCGTGAATGAAAAAGGCACCGTCATGGTCTGCGCCGCGGGCGAGGAATTCAAAGTCCTCGCGACCATCCCAATGGGCGACGCGGAAGGCACGCGTGCTAGCGTCGTCGTGAGCGGCGGCCAGCTTTTCCTGCGCACCACGCAGGCGCTGTATTGCGTGGGGAAATAGGGCTCGCGGAATTTCGCCTAGACCGCGCTGACCGCTTCCGGCGCGCTCATTTTTTCCAGCCACTCGCGATGTACGCGTGGGGAAATTTCGCTCGGTTTAATCTCGCTCCGCCCGCCCCAAAAAACATTCGTGTAGCTCACGGGCATGCCGATGGCGGAGAGGTGCGCGTCGATGGCGGCTTTGTGCGCGAAGACGCGGTCTTTTTCCGTGCCGTGGCAGACGGCCATGATGTTGACGTGGTTGAACTCCGGGCCGCCCTCGCGCCAGTAGCAGTGCGTGAGGATGGGGTGGCGGCCCACCTCGCCGCCGGCCTCGATCTCGCGGCCCGCGGGGACGCGCCAATGGAAGAGCGCGTTGAAGCGCGTCACGCGCACGCCGGTCTGCGAGGGCTTGACATGCTCGAGGAAAGTGGAGAAGCGCCCGATGACCTGGCGCGCGTTGAGGTCTTCGGCGACGCGGCAGAAAGTCTCCAGATCAATGCCCGCCTCGGCGGCGCGCGCGGCCCACAGGCCGGGGCGGATTTCGTCGAGGGTCAGTTCGCGCTTGAGGGCGAGGAGGACTTCCCATTCGAGATCGTTTAGCTGCACGATGCCGACTCGGATCATCTGCGCGAGCGCGTCGGATTTGTCGCCGGGCTCGATGGTCTTCCGCCGCACATGGCCGACGCCCAGCGCAAAGATTCCTTTCGCCGGCATGAGTTTGAAATGCGTGGCGCCGGTGTGCCGAATGAGCACTTCGCAATGCCCGGCCATTGACTGGCCGACGGGGACTTTGAGCGTGGTCCAAAGTCGGTAGTCGCTGCCAGTCGTGGCAGTGTCCGTCGAGCGCACGACGACGTGCCCGCTGAACGGATCCTTTTGAAACATGAAATCGAACGCGCCGTTCAACTTGTCCTCGCCCACCTTCCACGCGACGAGCGCGCCCTCGGCGAGATTGCTTGCCACGAGCGTCTGCCGCACGCGGCGGATGGTGCCCGTAGCGAGCATCCCGCGGATGCGCTCCAGCACCGTCTCCAGCGGCAGGCCGCAGCGCTCGGCGATCTCGCCGAAAGGCTCGCGGACGAAGCCTTGAATCTGGTCCTCGGAAACGGCGAGGATTTGCGTGTTGATCGGGTCGGAATGTTCGATGGACATGGTGAGGAGGCGCAGACTTTAGGCGGCGGGAAAGGGGAGTCCACGAAAAGCACGAAAGGACACGAAATCGGAAGGAGCCGGTGGGCGGTCAATCTTCCTTTTCGTGTCCTTTCGTGCCTTTCGTGGACATGAATTCCGCCCGGACGAAGGCGAGTGCCTCGTCGCGCGTGATGAGGGTCTTCTCGAGCTGGCGGGATTCCACGGCTTCGAGGATTTCCGAAAAGCGCGCGCCGGGCTTCATGCCGAGCGCGATGAGGTCGCGGCCGGTGATGAGCGGCGGCGGGATGAGCGGCTCGCTGGCGAATTCCTCGCGCTTGGCTTTGAGGAATTCGTAGTTGTCGAGCAGGCCGTGGCTGCTCGTGCAATCGACGCGGTGCAGCTCCAGTTCGTCATCCATGTGCGGGCGCGCGAGGAAGCGTTTCAGTTTCGCCACGCGCATCTGCTGCACGTCTTTGAAGGCCATGTGATTCGCGACCATCGCGACGGTCGCGTCGCTTTCCGCGCGGGAAAAGCGCAGGCGTGTCATGATTTTTTCCGTCATCTCGGCGCTGATTTTTTCGTGGCCGTTGAAACGGATG
>JANXSB010000411.1 GCA_025352865.1 Chthoniobacter sp.
GCAGAGATGGGTGCCTTCGGCGATCTTGCGGAGCAGCGTGGCGGCGTCCTTTTTCTCGCAGGGCTTGCCGTCGGTGACGCGCTTGGTCCACCACTCCTTGTTTTCCACGGCGGCGTTCATGAATTCATCGCTCACGCGCACGGAAAGATTTTCGTTCTGATACATGATCGAGCCGTAGGCATCGCCGTTGTAACTGCCATCGTAACCCTGCTCGATGAGCGCCCACGCTTTCTTCTCCTCCTTGGTCTTGGCCTCAATGAACTCCTCGATGTCGGGATGCCAGTCCTTAAGCGTGTTCATCTTCGCGGCGCGGCGGGTCTTACCCCCGGATTTAACGACATTTGCGACCTGATCGTACACTTTCAAAAACGACAGCGGGCCGCTGGGCTTGCCGCCGCCGCTGAGTTTCTCGCGGGTGCTGCGGAGGGTGGAAAGATCGCTGCCGGTGCCGGAGCCATACTTAAAGAGCATGGCTTCGCTCAGCGCGAGGCGCATGATGTCCTCCATGGTGTCCTCGACGGACTGGATGAAGCAGGCGCTACCCTGCGGGTATTCGTACTGGGTCTTGGCACGCTCGGCCTGGCCGGTCTTGTGGTTGTAGTAGTAGTTACCCTCGCCGCGACCGGTGCCGACTTTGTACTGATGCCAGAGGCCGACGTTGAACCAGACAGGCGAGTTAAATGCGCCGTACTGGTTCACGCAAAGCCAGGTGAGTTCGTTATAGAAGGTCTCGGCGCTTTCCTTGTCGGCAAAGTAGCCGTCCTTGATGCCACTGTCGGTGATCGTGCGGGTGACGCGGTGGACGAGCTGCTTCACGCTGCGCTCGCGACCGCCCTTGTAAGGATCGTTGCCGCGCGCGATGTCGCCGTAGAAGTATTTCGAGACGGCGATTTTCGTGGCGAGCGCGCTCCACGATTTCGGCACCTCGATGTTCTCCTGCTTGAAGATCGCCTTGCCCGAATCATCGGTGATCTCGGCGGTGCGCTGCTCCCATTCGATCTCGTCGAAAGGCGCGATGGCTTTCTGACTGAAGACGCGGGCGAACTTCAGTCCCTCGTTGGGGCTCCGACGGGAGTCGGTGACGTTGATGCGGCTGGCGGTGCGGCGGTTGGATTTCAATTTAATCATGGCGAATCGCGGTGTTTGTGAACGGTTGGTGAATAACTCCCCAGGGGGAACCTAATATCCTGTGAGCAGGCGGCGAATTCCCAGTGAACCGCTGCCAACAACCACAGGATGTTGGGCTAGGGTCGAAATGAAACCACAATCCGTTGTGGGTGGGAAGAAAATTCTGTCAAGTGGGCGAAAATTTTCCTGGCAGAAAATTCTTGCCATTTCGCGGTGAGTAAAAGCGGCAGAAACGGCCTTCCTCGGCGAGGATCGTGCGCCGCGAGATGAGTGTCCGCCAATGTTCCGCAATGTCGGAAGTTCGCAGGGCTGGATTTTCCAGCGTCGGGGAGGAATCGGCAAATGTTCCGCCGAGCGGCGCGTGGCCCGTTTTCCGCGTTTCGTTGTCGAAAAAGCGCCGGCCATTTCCCGACTCCGCGGCGATCCGACCGGATGCGCGCGAATTTTCCGCCGCCTACAGCCCGGCGCGCTCGCGGTAGGCGCGCGAAAGGGCGACATACTTTTCCGCCCAAACCCTGATGCCTGCTTGTTCTTCGGGCGAAAGCGTGCGGACGACTTTCGCCGGCGAGCCGAGGACGAGCGAACCGGGCGGAATCTTTTTCCCCCCGGTGACGAGCGCGCCGGCACCGATGATCGAGCGCGCGCCGATTTCCGCGCCATCGAGAACGATCGCGCCCATGCCGACGAGCACTTCGTCGGCGATGGTGCAGGCGTGGAGGATCGCCTTGTGCCCCACGGTCACGAGCTCGCCGACGAAGGTGCCGAGGTCGTCCGCGAGATGCACGACGGCGCCGTCCTGCACGTTCGAGCGCGGGCCGATGACGATGCGGTTGATGTCGCCGCGGAGGACGGTCTGAAACCACACGCTCGACTCCTCCGCGAGCGTGACATGGCCGATGATGGTCGCGCCGGGCGCGACAAAAGCGGACGGATGAATCGTCGGAGGAGTGTCGAGGTAGAGGGCCATGCGGTCGGAAAAAATCATGTCGGTGGGGGATTTTGAAAACGGGCCGGATCGGCTGCGAAGGCTGATATTTGCAGGGTTTCGAGGGTTTTGAAAAATGTTGGAACTATGTATTGACTTCAAAATCGCGCGCTGGCATCACTGCGCGCCTTCGCTGGTTCCACCCCCAGCCCACAACAATCAAACTAGGAACATCAATCAACTCATGAACAAGGCAGAACTCGTTGAATCCGTCCAGAAATCGCTCGGCAAGACCACGAGCAAAGCACAGGCCGAACGCGCCGTGGCCGCCGTCATCGACGGCATCAAGGGCGGCCTGAAAAAAGGCAAACCCGTGCAGCTCGTCGGCTTCGGGACCTTTAAGATCGCGAACCGCAAGGCGCGCATGGGCATCAACCCGAAGACGGGCGAGAAGATCAAAATCAAGGCATCCAAGAGCGTGAAATTCGCCGCGGGCAAAGACCTCAAGTCGAAGCTCGGAAAATAATTTCCCCCTCGTCCACCCGAGAAACCCCGTTTTGCACGATGCAAAACGGGGGTTTTCACGTACCGGTGCGGCTCCTGCTTGCTTGATTTGTCTCAAATCTGCCTTGGGATGAATTCCTCCATCGAACGAAGAACTTTCGCCGCCTTCGCTTTGGCGCTCGCGGTGCTCGCCGCGATCGGTTTCGCGACGTACACGCGGGCCGGGCACCTGACGGCGAGCCGGGAGGAGATCGCGGGCATACAGCGGATAATGCTCGCAGGGAGCGTGGCGACGCTCGGCCTGCTGGGGACACTCGGCTGGCTGATGGTGCGCGAGATGCGCGCGCGGCGGCGGATCGAAGGGGCGGTGCGTGCGGCAGAGGTTTTCAAAGCGCGCGTCTTCGCCGAGAGCGCGGACGACATGCTGGTGCTCAGCCTGGATGGCGCGGTGCTCGCCAAGAACCGGCGTGCAACGGAGCGTTTTCAGCATTTCACGCCGGAGCAAATGCGCAAGCTGCGCTGGACCGACATCTGGCAGGCACAGCATCGCGCGGACGCCGCGCGGGCGCTGGCGGGAGCGCGGGCGGGCCGCAGCGAAAACTTCCGGGCCGAGTGCGGCCACGCGGAGGGCGATCCCCGCTGGTGGGAGGTGTGCATTGCACCGCTGCCGGATGGGGATGGCCGACCGGATCGGCTGCTCGCGGTGCTGCGCGACATCACGGCCAGCCGCACGGCCGAGGAGAAATTCCGCACGCTTTTCGACCAGTCCGCCAGAACCGAGATCGCCTTGCGGGAAAGCGATGAGCGTTTCCAAGTATTCATGAACAACAGTCCGCTCGTCGCCTTCATCAAGGACGACGAAGGCCGGCTCGTTTACCTCAACCAGATCATGGAGGAAAAATTCCAGGTGCGGCGCGAGGACATGATCGGCAAGACGGATTTCGACTGGCTGCCGCTGGATGTCGCACGCGCGATTACGGAGGCGGATCGCGCGGTGCTGGCTTCCGGCGAAGCCCGCGAGGGGGTCGAGATCGTCCCGACTCCCGACGGCAAGGCCAACGAATGGCTGGTGATGAAATTCTGCATGACGGGCTCCGACGGCCGCCGGCTCCTCGGCGGCATGGCCATGGATGTGACCGAGCGGAAGCAGGCCGAGCGCGCGCTGCAGGAGAGCGAGCAGAAATTCCGCGACCTTTTCGACGATGCGCCGGTCGCCTACCACGAGCTCGATCTCGACAACCGCATCACCCGCGTCAATGCGACGGAACTCGCGATGCTGGGCTACAAGGCGGAGGAAATGACGGGGCGTTCGGTCTGGAATTTCATCATCGAGGAAAAGCCGGAGGAAATCGTGCCGCGCGAAATGGCGGTGAAAGCGCGGCTGGAATACCAGTGCACCTTCCGGCGCAAGGACGGGCGCAAAGTCTCCGTGCTGATGCGCCAGAAATTCATCACCGATGCCGGCGGCGCCATCTGCGGACGCCGCGCCACGCTCCAGGACATCACCGCGCTGAAGCGCACCGAACGCGAGCTGCGCGACGCCGAGGAGAAGTACCGCAGCATTTTTGAAAACGCCATCGAGGGTGTCTTCCAATCCACCGCCGAGGGCAGCTACCTGAGCGTGAATCCCGCGCTCGCGCGGATGTTTGGCTACGGCTCGCCGGATGAAATGATGAGCGGGATCACGCACATCGGGCGGCAACTCTACGTCCAGCCGGGGCGGCGCACAGAGTTTGCCGCGCTCATCGCGGAGAAAAACTCGGTGAGCGATTTCGAGTCGGAGATTTATCGCAAAGACGGCAGCACCATCTGGATTTCCGAGCGCTGCCGCGGGGTGCGCGACGGTGATGGCAAGCTGCTCTACTACGAAGGCACCGCCGAGGACATCACCGCGCGGCGCGGCGCGGAGGTGGCGATCAGGAGCGCGCGCGACGCGGCGCTCGAATCCGCGCGGCTGAAGAGCGAATTCCTCGCCAACATGAGCCACGAAATTCGCACGCCCATGAACGGGATCATCGGCATGACCGATCTGCTGCTCGACTCGGATCTCACGCCGAAGCAGCGCGATTTCACGCAGACCATTTCGGGCAGCGCCGACTCCCTGCTCACGATCATCAACGACATTCTCGACTTCTCGAAAATCGAAGCCGGGATGCTCTCCTTCGAGGAGATCGACTTCCATCTGCCGTCCATCGTCGAGAGCTCGGTGGAGTTGCTCGCGGCGCGGGCCTCAGCCAAAAAAATCGAGGTCGCGTCGCTCGTTTACCACGGCGTGCCTCCCGGACTGCGCGGCGATCCGGGCCGGTTGCGCCAGGTGCTGACGAATCTCATTGGCAACGCCGTGAAATTCACGGAGCGCGGCGAGGTCGTGGTGCGGGCAAACTGCCAGGAGGAGACGGCCACGCACGCGGTCATCCGCTTCACCGTCACGGACACGGGCATCGGCATTGAGCCCGACGCGCTCTCGCGGCTCTTCCAGGCCTTCGTGCAGGCCGATGGCTCGACCACGCGCCGCTTCGGCGGCACCGGCCTCGGGCTCGCGATCTGCCGGCAGCTCGTGCAGCGGATGGGTGGCGAAATCGGCGTCACCAGCCAGCCGGGCAAAGGCTCCACTTTCTGGTTCACCGCTCGCTTTGCCCGGCAGGCGGCGGACTCGGCCGGGCTCGTGCCGCGCAAGGCACAGCTCCAGGGCGTGCGGGTGCTGATCGTCGATGACCACGAGACGAACCGCTCCATCCTGCATCATCTTTTCACCTCCTGGTCCATGCAGGTGCAGCAGGCGGTGAATGGGCCGGAGGCGCTCTCGCTGATGCGTTTCGCAGCCTCGCGCGGCAAGCCTTTCGACCTCGCCATTCTCGACATGCACATGCCCGGCATGAACGGGCTGGACCTCGCCAGCGCGATTAAAAGCGACCCCGCGCTCGCGGCCATGCGGCTCGTCATGCTGACTTCGGTCGATCGGCACGATGAGCCGGAGTCCCTCCGCGAAAACGGCGTGGACGGCTACCTCGTCAAGCCGGTCAAGCAGGCGCCGCTCTTCGAGTGCCTGACCACCGTCCTCTCGAATGATCGCGAAACGGGCGGGATTCAGGCGGGCCTCATCGCGCTCGACAGACCGGCTGCGCTCCCCTCCGCGCTCGACGGCCTGAAGCTGGACATCCTCCTCGCGGAGGACAATGCGGTGAACCAAAAGGTCGCCGTCTGCCAGTTGGAAAACCTCGGTTTTCGGCCCGACGTGGTGGAGACCGGACACACCGCGCTCACCGCGCTCGCGGGGAAAAAATACGACGTCGTTTTCATGGACTGCCAGATGCCCGAACTCGACGGCTACGAGGCCACGCGCGAGCTGCGGAGGATCGAAGGCGAGTCGCGGCACACCTGGGTGATCGCAATGACCGCGAACTCGCTCGAAGGCGACCGCGAAAAGTGCCTGGCCGCCGGGATGGACGACTACCTGAGCAAGCCGGTGCGGCCGGCGGACTTGATCGCCGCGCTGAGCCGCTTCGCCGGCATCCAGCCGGATGCGCAGACCGTGGTGCCGGCAAGCGCCGCGGCTGTGGTCGATCCGGGAGTGCTCGCCGGGTTTCGCGAAATGGACGGCACCGGCGGAGAGAATCTGCTCGCGAGTCTGATCGGGACGTTTCTCGAAAATACCCCGCTCGTGCTCGGCGAAGCGCAGGCCGCGCTCGGCCGCCAGACGGCTCCGGCGCTTGAACGCGCGGCGCATACCTTGAAAGGCAGTTGCAGCAATTTCGGCGCGGCGCGGATGCAGGCGGCCTGCCAGCGGCTGGAACAGGCCGCGCACCACAGCGTGCCGGAAAATGCCGCCGCCATGCTCGCCGACATCGAGCGCGAGTTTGCATTTGTGCGGCTCGCCTTGGAACGTGAACTCACACCCTGCGCCGCATGAAAATCCTCATCGCCGAAGATGATCCCGTGTCGGTGAAGATCCTAAAATTCACCCTCGAACACTATGGTCACGAGGTCGTGGTCGCCACGAGCGGCTCGGAGGCGTGGGAGAAGTTCGACGCCGAGCCCGTGCGCGTGATCGTGAGCGACTGGA
>JANXSB010000252.1 GCA_025352865.1 Chthoniobacter sp.
CGGCGTGTGGGTGGATTCGTCGGGCGGCATCACCGCCTACTCGATTGTGAATTGCTTCGCGCTCGCATCGGACGGCACGCTTTTCGCCGGCAGCGATCACGGTCTCTTTCGCTCGACGGACAACGGCGCGACGTGGACCGCCTACCAGTCCGGCCTCGCGGCGAACTCAGCCGTGAACGCACTCGCGATCGGCCCCGACGGCTATCTCTACGCGGGGCTGAACATCGGCGGCGGTGTGTGGAAATCGGCGAATCAAGTCAGCACGCCGACGAGCGCGGCGGGCATTTTGCAGTTCACGTCGGCGGCGTATTCGGTGGGCGAAAATGGCGGCTCGCTCGTGCTCACGGTCGCGCGCACCGGCGGCGCGACTGGCGCAGTCGGCGTGAGTTTTGCGAGCGCAAATGGGAGCGCGACGGCGGGCAGTGATTACACCGCGACGAGCGGCGCGCTTGCATGGGCGGGCGGAGATTCGGCGAGCAAGACGATTACGGTGCCGATCCTCGACGATGCGATTTACGAGGGCGACGAGACTTTCACCGTGGCGCTCAGCGCGCCCACCGGCGGCGCGACGCTCGGCACGAATTCGACGGCGATGGTGACGATCATCGAGAACGATCCGCAGCCGACTTACGCGCTCACGGTCAACTCGGGAGCCGGCTCTGGCACTTACTTCGCGGGCACCGTCGTGCCGATCAGCGCAAGCGCGCCGCCGGGTGGGCAGGTGTTTGATCAATGGACGGGCGCGACTGTGGCGAACGCGTTGCAAGCGACGACGACGCTCACCATGCCCGCGGCGAATGTGGGCGTGACGGCGACTTACAAATTCACCGCGCCGACTCCGCCCGGTGCGCCTTCGAGCTTTGCACAGCGCGGCGTGGGCGGCGGAGGCGCATTGTTTTCGCCGGCGTTCAATCCCGCGAATCTTAACGAGCTGTGGACGGGCTGCGACCTGCGCGCGTTTTTCCACAGCACGAATCTCGGGCAGTCGTGGACGAGCTACGACTTCCGCTCGATCCAGGCGAATCGCGGTAGCGAGATGCAATTCACGAGCAGCGCGAACACGCTCTACACGCTCGATTTTTCGACGATCAACAGCACCGATTTTTTCCGCCCGGTGAAGAGCACGGACGGCGGCGCGACGTGGTCGCCGCTCGCGAGCGATCCAACGGGCGGCGCGCCGATCCGATTGTCCGCTGATCCCGCGAGCACGCAGCGGCTCGTGCTCTCGGACTACTCGCACATTTATTTTTCGAGCAATGGCGGCACTTCGTGGGCGACGAAATACACCGCGGCGACGGGCCAGGGCGTGCATGTCGCGGGCGTGTTTTGGGACGGCGCGAACATTTACATCGGCACGAATGACGGGCTGCTTGTCTCGACGAACAACGGCTCGAGTTTTGCGCTCTCGGCGGCCGGCGGACTGCCCGCGGGCACGGTGATCGCGGGCTTCGCGGGCGCGAAGGGCGCGTCGATCACGCGCTTTTATTGCACGGTGTATGCAGCGGCGGATGTGTATGCGGGGCTGCTCGTCGAGGAGGCGTATTATTCCGGCAGCTACGGCGGCACGTTCACGCTCGATCTCGGCGCGGCGAACTGGGTCGCGAAAAATACGGGCATCGCCGCGGGGCACAATCCGCTGCTCATTGCGATGACGCCGACGAACATCGACAACGCCTATCTCGGGGGCCGCGATGCGAACCTCGCGTATCCCATCGTGTATAAGACGACCAACGGCGGAACCGCATGGACACAGGTTTTCCAGGCGACGGGCAACGCGAACATCGCGACCGGCTGGCAGGGGTATCACGGCGACAGCGATTGGTATTACGGCGAGCTGGCGATGGGCTTCACGGTCGCGCGCAACAACCTGAATTATCTCGCGATCACCGACTTTGGTTTTCTCCACATCTCGACCGACGGCGGCGCGACGTGGCGGCAGACCTACGTGCAGCCCGCGGATCAAAACGCCGCCGGTGCCGCGACGCCGAAGGGCCGCGCGTATCATTCCGACGGCTTGGAAAACACGACGTGCTGGAGCGTGATGTGGGCCGATGCGAACAACGTGTTCGCGAGCTTTTCCGACATCCACGGCATCCGCAGCACGGACGCTGGCGCGAGCTGGTCGTTCAACTACACGGGGCACACGGACAACACGATGTATCGCAGCGTGCGCGCGATCACGGGCACCACGCTCTACGCGGCCACTTCGTCGGTGCATGACGTGTATCAGACCACGCGCATCGACGATGCAAACCTCGGCGGCACGGGAAAAGTGCTCGCGTCGGCGGACCTCGGTGCGACTTGGACGACGCTGCACGATTTCCAAAAACCCGTCGTGTGGGTCGCGACCGATCCAGGCAACGCGAACCGGCTCTACGCGAGCGTCGTCGATAGCGCGGTCGGCGGCATCTACGTTTCCAGCAACATCAATCTCGGCGCGGGCTCGACGTGGACGCTGCTCGCCGCGCCGCCACGCACGCAGCGGCATCCGTTCAACGTCGTGGTGCTCAACGATGGCACGCTCGTCGCGACGTTTTGTGCGCGCTACACGGGCGGTGCGTTCACCGCGAGCAGCGGCGTTTTCACGAGTGCGGACGGCGGCGCGACGTGGAGCGACCGCAGCGCGGCGGGGATGCTTTATTATACGAAGGACATCGTCATCGATCCGCACGACGCGGCGCAAAATACGTGGTTCGCGTGCGTGTGGAGCGGCTACGGCGGCGCGCCGAATGGGCTCGGCGGACTGTATCGCACGACCGACCGCGGCGCGCACTGGACGCGGATCAACGCGGAGGATCGCGTGTCGAGCGGCGCGATCAATCCGGGCGCGCCGGGTGAAATGTATTTCACGACCGAGAGCGACGGTCTGTGGTATTGCGCGAACGCGAATGCTGCGACGCCATCGTTCGCGCAAGTCGCGGCGTATCCTTACCAGCAGCCGGAGCGAGTGTTCTTCAATCCCTACAATTCTTCCGAGCTATGGGTCACGAGCTTCGGCAACGCGCTGCGCGTCGGCACGATCCCCGCGCACGGCACGCTGCGCTTCGTCGCGACGAGCGCGAGTGTGAGCGAAAGCGCGGGCAGCGCGACGATCAGCATCACGCGCACCGGCGGCGCGACCGGCGCGATTACCGTGAACTACGCGACGAGCAACGGCACCGCGACCGCGGGCGCGGACTACACCGCGACGAGCGGCACGGTCTCGTGGGCCGACGCCGACAGCGCGGTGAAAACATTTTCCATCCCGATCACGAACGACACGCTCGCCGAGGGAAATGAAACGCTGCTCGTGACGCTCAGCGTGCCCACCGGCGGTGCCGCGCTTGGTGCGCCCGCAACGATGACGCTGACGATTCTCGACCCGCCGATCGACG
>JANXSB010000462.1 GCA_025352865.1 Chthoniobacter sp.
CCGCCGGCCAGCGCGCCTACCTGCGCGCCATCCAGACGCACGACATGGTCTTCGGTGTCGGCCCCGCCGGCACGGGCAAGACCTATCTCGCGATGGCGATGGCGATCTCCGCGCTGAAAAAAGAGCAGGTCTCCCGCATCATCCTCACGCGCCCCGCCGTCGAGGCCGGCGAGGCGCTGGGCTTTCTGCCCGGCGATTTGAAGGAAAAAATCATGCCCTACCTGCGCCCGCTCTACGACGCGCTGCACGACATGGTCGAGGCCGAGGAACTTCAGCGCTACATCGAGCGCGGCGTCATCGAAATCGCCCCGCTCGCCTACATGCGCGGGCGCACGCTGAACCGCGCGTTTGTCGTTCTCGACGAAGCGCAGAACACCACCACGGAGCAGATGTTCATGTTCCTCACCCGCCTCGGTGCGGAGAGCAAAGCGGTCATCACCGGCGACCACACGCAGATTGATTTGCCGGCGAACAAACGCTCCGGCCTCGTCGAGGCGATGGGCGCGCTCCAGACCATCGAGGGCATCGACTTCTGCCATTTCAGCGAGCGCGATGTCATCCGCCACGAGCTCGTCCAGTCCATCGTCCGCGCCTACCGCCGCCACCGCGGCACCGCGGAGCCGGAGACGAAAAGATAGATTTCAAAGCGCTTTCGAGATTGCGTTCCAAAAACAACAAAGCGAAGAATTATATTACTAATTATTAAATAGGCACGAAAATAGCATTATTGACATAAAATATATTTACACCCGCTTTTTGAGGCATTAGAAACAAGCTCCGTATGAAACACACCCGCCAAACTTAACCCAAAAACTTACCCATTTATTATGTCACCTGCACTTTCTTTTTTTGGCCCTCGGAGTAAATTATTCACGTCGTTGACGCTTGCGGTCAATCGGAAGCGAACTGAAATCGGAATTTCTAACGAAGAATTGGCGGAGAGCGTAGCAATTTTTGACGCTAAAAGAATTACGGAATTGGACTCTGTTGGTATTAAAGCTTTCTCTCAAGCTGAGGCATTAACAATTATTTCACAATTAGGCATACAAATTTCCGACGTTTTGACGATTGATCGCGAGAAGAATGAACAATTCAATGCCGAATTCGGTGAATGGGAGGCTCGACGCCTTGAAAGTGGGGCTGGCCCTGTATACGCTGCAGGTGCCGGTGCAGATCTTTACCGCGATGTCGCAACCCGACTCTACGTTCGCCTCCAAGCTATTAAAGAGTTATTTTCGGAAGAAGCAGTAGCAGCGGATACGGTATAATAAGTGTCAATTCGCGGATTCGAGGTGAGACTTCCGATTGTGGATCACAATCGAGACTCAGGGATTTTTTGAATTAAGCTCTCGACTCGACAGCGGAAACTATTATTTCTTTTTATATGGAGATGACCCTCAAGCAGATTCCTAAAATCGCTCCCCCTCGTTTTGCCGAAATAGCTGCAAAAGCTAAATCACTTTGGGACGGATTTGTCGATAATTACAATTCCCAATTTCCTCCGCAAAGCCTTTTTCGTGACGACTATAGAGCAACGGTAAACCCAATGGCGCTTCACTTTGGACTCCATTGTGTAAAATCGCTTGGTATTCAGCGATTAGAAGATACGGCCATATGCTTGAGGCAAAATCTGGATGGAGAGCAAAGAGCACCATCGTGGCTCTGGAAAAACGAGGACGGGGCACCGATAATTCTCATGGATGTTGATCAGGTGACTCTTTCTTTCCCTCAGAATGAAAAGGAGCAGAAAAAGATACGCACAAGACTTTTTCTCCACGAAATAGGCCACATAGTTTTGCACCTTAGCGCGTTGAAGAACCAACGATCTGCCTTTCATCCCGGTGTTTCTGATGATCAAGAAGAAGAAGCTTGGATTTTTTGTAACGTGATTGTCGGTCTTGCACTAGGATGCGTAGCAAGATCTGGACGCTTAAATAATGTGATTGATGGCGCGTGGGAGAAAAGCTGTTAATGGTTGTATTGAAATGCTTTTGGATTCTTGATTTCGGAACGAGTGTTTTAGAACCGTTCGCCGTTTAGGTTTCGTTGGAACTAGGGGATTTTTCTTCTCACTCCGGTAAGGCTCGTGCAATATCGCTGCCAACATCCCCCAACTAAAACCCACTCCCATGCCTGTCGAAACCAAGGAAGAAAGCAAAGTCACCATCGCGCGGAACAAAAATCTCGACCTCGCCATTCAGCAGATCGCCAAGGATTTCGGCGACGGCGCGATCATGCGGCTCGGCGATTCGACGCAGATGGACGTGGAGGTCATCCCCACGGGCAACATCCTCATCGACCGCGCGCTCGGCGTGGGCGGCTTTCCGCGCGGGCGCATCGTGGAGGTTTTCGGCCCGGAGTCGTCGGGCAAAACCACGCTCACGCTCACGCTCATCGCGCAGGCGCAAAAGCTCGGCGGGCTCGCGGCGTTCGTCGATGTGGAGCACGCACTCGATCCGCAGTACGCGAAAAAACTCGGCGTGAATCTCGACGACCTGCTCGTCTCGCAACCCAGTTCGGGCGAGGAGGCGCTGCGCATCGTCGAGACGCTCGTGCGCTCGAACGCGCTCGATGTCATCGTCCTCGATTCCGTAGCCGCGCTCGTGACCAAGCAGGAGCTGGAAGGCGAGATCGGCGACTCCACCGTGGGCGCGCAGGCCCGGCTGATGAGCGCCGCGATGCGCAAGCTCACCGCGCTTATTTCCAAGGCGCGGACGATCGTCGTTTTCACGAACCAGATTCGCGAAAAGATCGGCGTGATGTTTGGCAACCCCGAGACCACGCCCGGCGGCAAGGCGCTGAAATTCTACTCCAGCGTGCGCGTGGACATCCGCCGCATCGGCGCGATCAAGCAGGGCGACGGCGTGGTCACTGGCAACCGGACCAAGGTGAAGATCGTGAAGAACAAAGTCGCGCCGCCTTTCACCGAGGCGGAGTTCGACATCATGTACAACGAGGGCATCTCGCTCACCGGCTCGCTGCTCGACCTCGCGCTGGAGAAAGGGATCGTCGAAAAACGCGGGAGCTGGCTCAGCTACAAAGGCACCCAACTCGCCCAAGGCCGCGACGCCGCGAAGGAAGTCCTGCGCACGAACGCCGAGATGTATGCCGAGATGTATGCCGCTGTGATGGTGAAGCTGGACGAGGACAAGAAGTAGCGCGGGCTACGGTTCGCGGAAAAACCAAACGCCCAACGCCGGAATGATTCCCGGACGTTGGGCGTGGAGTTTTTGTCGCGGGCGCACGGAGCGCTCCGCGAGGCCGCTTACTTCGGCTTCTTCTCGTGGTGGCCGGCCTTGAACTGTTCGAGAGTTAGCTTGCCGTCGTTGCTGGTGTTCATTTTCTTATACGCTTCCTCGGCCTTGGCGGGATCCTTCAGGCCGCGCGGGCCGGCCTTGAATTCGGCAAGGCTGATGTCGCCACTGTTGTCCGTGTCGAGCTTCTTGAAAGCCTCTTCCGGGCTGAGGTGCGGCTTCGCCCCGGCTTCCGCTGCGGGAGCTGCGGGAGCTGCGGGAGCGGCCGGAGCAGCGGGCTTGGGTTCGTCGGCGGCAAAGGCGGTGGCTCCGAGGGCGAGAGCCGCGATGAGGGTGCTGAGTTTTTTCATTTCGTGGATTTGGTTCTTTGGTTTTTGGTTTTGGTGTGCGCGGCGCAGGCTGGGTCACTCGACGGACCACGCACGCAGTTTTTTCAACGGCACTGTGACGCGGGAGTTGCGGGGATTGTTCAAACCATTCACGCCATGATTTCCTTCACCACATTTCCCGCCACGTCGGTCAGGCGGAAATCGCGGCCGGCATAGCGGTAGGTGAGCTTTTCGTGATCGAGGCCGAGGAGCGCGAGCATGGTCGCGTGGAGGTCGTGGATCTGGACTTTGTTTTCCACGGCCTCGTAGCCGTACTCGTCCGTCTGTCCATAGCTCAGCCCGCCGCGGACACCGCCGCCGGCCATCCAGACGGTGAAGGCCTTGTTATTGTGGTCGCGCCCGTCGCCGCCTTGCGCGTGAGGGGTGCGGCCAAACTCGCCGGCCCAGACGACGAGCGTGTCGCGCAAAAGTCCGCGCGAGCGGAGGTCGGCGAGCAATCCAGCGATGGGCAAATCGACGGCGCGGGCGTTGTTGCCGAGCGCGGTGCTGAGGTTGAAATGGTGATCCCAGTTGCCGTGGGAGACTTCCACGAAACGCACGCCGGCCTCGATGAAGCGCCGCGCGAGCAGGCATTTCCGGCCAAAGTCGTCGGTCGCCGCGTCGCCGATGCCGTAAAGCTTTTGCGTGGCCGCGCTTTCCTTCGAGAGGTCCAAGACCTGCGGCATCTGGCTCTGCATCTTGAAAGCCAGCTCGTAGGACTGGATCACGCCCTCGACCTCCGGGTTCACGCGGTCGCGCGCGAGCTTTTCGCGGTTGAGCGACTGGATGAGTTCCAGTTCGTCGCGCTGCGCGGAGGGGCTGAGCTGCGTCTCGAGATTGTGGACCTCGGCTCCGGCGATGGGCCGGTTTTCCTGCCCGATGCGCTGCGCCTGGTAGATCGCCGGGAGAAAGGCGCTGCCGTAATTCTGCGCGCCGCCGAAACCGCTCGGCGGCGTGAGCGTGATGAAGCCGGGGAGGTTTTCATTTTCCGTCCCGAGCCCGTAGAGCGACCACGCGCCGAGCGACGGGCGGACGAATTGAAAATTGCCCGTGTGCATTTTCATGAACGCCTGCGGATGGCTCGGCAGATCGGTCTGCATCGAGCGCACGAGGCACATCTCGTCGGCGTGCTTTGCCACGTTGGGAAAGAGTTCCGAAATCCACAGCCCGCTCTTTCCGCTCTGCGCGAATTTCCATTTCGAGCCGAGCAGTTGCGTGCCGGGGCGCTTGCCCGGCTTGCCGGTGTCGGCGGTGAGCTGCGGCTTGTAGTCGAAGGTGTCCACATGCGACGGGCCGCCGCGCATCGTCAGGAAAATCACGCGCTTCGCCCGCGCGGGGAAATGCGGAGCCTTGGGCGCGAGCGGATTTTCCGCCGCCGCCGCGCGCGTGGCGAGACCGGCAAAGGCGAGATAGCCGAAGCCGCACGAGAGCGACTTCAGCATCGCGCGGCGGGAAAATGATTCGGGCTGAAACAGGCAGTCGGGGCAGGAGGCGGTGTTCACGGTGAGCGGGAGTTTTATGTCCCGTGGAAAACCGCGATCGGCCCGCGGTTGCTGCCTTTGTCCGCAAAAGCACTGCGGCGCTGAAATCGGTCGGCGCGAGCCGGGTAGGGACGGCACTCCGTGCCGTCCGCCGGGCGCGCGTCCGCGAGGTGGTGGGCGCTTCGGATAGAGCGCACCTCTCACCCGCCGCCTCGGTGCGCTCACCCCGGACGGCACGGAGTGCCGTCCCTACCCGCGCGCAGCGCGGAGTTTCTCA
>JANXSB010000478.1 GCA_025352865.1 Chthoniobacter sp.
GCTTTCCATCCCACGCTGCGTAGTCGCGCCAGAACGCGTTGACCGTGATCAGTTCCGCCGACTGCTGCGCCAGCGGGAGCTGGTAGTAATTATTCTCCGCCCATTCTTTCGTCGGCCCCAGCGCGCGGAAATACTGGCGCACCGCCTCGCGCAATTTCACGGCTCCGGCGACATCGAGCGTGTCGTCGCTGAGCATGACAGCGAGCGGGGCTTGCTGCTTGGCTTCGTCCCTGCGGTAAACTTCCAAGGCTTCCTTATCATCGCCCTTTTTGGAAACCGTGAACCTCGGATCGGTCGGCACGCCGGCGATGGCTCCGAGCTTGGGCGCGGCTGGCGCATCCGTCGCATTATCAAAGAGAAACGCGTCGATCGCGTTCGCGGATTTTGCCCGCGCGTGGCTTTGACTGCCCGCACCGCCCGGAGCGGGATGCTCCAGATCAGGAACGGCAGCGAACGCACCACCGACATTCTGCGGAATCTGCGGGATGTTTTCGCCCTCGCTCAGCGCGTGTCCGCGCAGCGCGGTTTCAAACAGGCGGTCATCTTCGTCGGGATTCGGCGGCAGCAGCTCCCACAGCTCGCGCAGATGCCGCGCGGCTGCCGCGGCCTCGGTGGGCACGCGCTGCGCAAGCAGGCAGCGCTCGGCGGCATTGAGCCGCGCGTAGGCCCACGGTTCGAGATAGCCCTGCAAGTCGCCACCGAGCAGCCAGTCGTCCATGAAGGTCTTGTCCTTCTTGTTGTGCAAATACGGCACGGCCACTTTTTGAAAAAACTCCGGGTCTTTTTTCGCGAGAAAGAAGCTCAGCTCGTGGCAGGCAAACTCGGAATACTTCGCGCGCTTCTCGTCGTCCTTGAGCTTCGGCCATTGCAGCACCCAGGCGAACCTCGCGAGGTTCGCATCGGCGTGCAGCGTGGTGAAAAGCGCATGCACCGCGGCGAGCGAATCGTAGATTGCAAAGTCGGACGTGCCCGCATCGGCGAGCGTGAGCGTCTGGCCCCCGGCGAGTACGGTCGCATCCTTTTTTTCCGTGAAAGGTTTCGCCGGATCGAGGCTGCGCGCGAGCCGGAGATCGCGGAGTTTCGCGGGCATCTCGGGATATGCGGCGGTGACCAGCTCGGCGGATTCCAAATCCTCCGCATAGACCTGCACGTAGGAATGACTGCCGAGCGCCTTGCGATCCACGCGCACGATGCCCGCGGCGTCGGGCA
This sequence comes from Chthoniobacter sp., assembly GCA_025352865.1. Classification (GTDB taxonomy): domain Bacteria; phylum Verrucomicrobiota; class Verrucomicrobiia; order Chthoniobacterales; family Chthoniobacteraceae; genus Chthoniobacter. The sequence goes on from JANXSB010000478.1 coordinate 1,210, forward strand.
CGAGGTTGTAGAGCGTCACGGAAGTCTCGCCGAGGAAGTCGAGATTCGGGCCATTCTCGCCCTCGGGCTCCATTGCGGATTTCGATTCGCCGCCCTCCTCCGCCGCAGGCATGGCCACACTCTCGCGATCACTCGCGCTGCGCTTCAAGGACTCCGCCTCTTCCAGCGTTTGCTCGGCGAGATCGGTCGGGCGCGCTTCCCACGGATTGAGCAGCAGACCGGGGCGCGTGAGCATGTTGCCTGGAAAGGCGCGAGCGTAGCGGCGGTCGAGGATGTAGCGGTATTCGTCGCCGATGGCGCGGCCCGCGGAAAAGAAATTGGGACGCCGCGCGGGATTCACGCTCGCGCCGTCGAAGCGGGCGAAGCCGCCGAGGTTCGCGAAAAGATTTTCCGTGGGAGCAAATCGCGTGGCCGCCACATGCACGCGGGCGAGGGGACCGGCGTTGCGCAACTGCACGACCACAGCGTCCGCATCGAGTTTCACCGACGCGATGTGGACGGGCGCGGCGTTGCGCTCTTCGAGCTGGCGCACCGGGCCCACGAGCCAGCCGCCCACGCGCTTTCCCGCCGTGACCACGATGCCCGTCTCCACGCGTCCGTCGCCGCGCAGAAGCAGCGAATAGTCGCCCGGCGGCAGCGGCTTGATTTCGAGCTGGCCGCCGACCAGCGCGACCGCGGCGCTGTGGTCATTCACGAATAAGTCGCCGCGCTTTTCGAGCAGCGACACGTCGCCGGGCTTGAGCTTCGGGCCGCCCAGCCACGGCACGCGAATCGGCTCCCCGGCCAGCGCGCGAATGCTCTCCGGCATCGTGCCTTCGCGCGAAATATCCAGCCACGCATTCCGGTCTGATGGCGTGTCGGCATCCACCCGCTTCATGCCTTCGAGCTTCCCGAGATCCACGCGTCCGCGCGCATCG
>JANXSB010000258.1 GCA_025352865.1 Chthoniobacter sp.
CGGGGCGAGCGTAGCGAGGTGGCGGGAGAGATGTGCGTGGCCTCCGCAACGCCCGCCGCCTCGCTGCGCTCGCCCAGCGGACGGCACGGAGTGCCGTCCCTACCCGGCTGCGCCGATTCGTCTTTGCGTTTCATCCGCAAAATTATTCCGCCGTCTCCTTAATCATCCGCTGGATGATCTGCACACTCCCCACGCCTTCGCTTTCCGCGTGGAAGTTCACCAGGATGCGATGCGCGAGCACCGGTTCGGCGACCGCGAGCACGTCTTCGAGCCGCACGATGTAGCTGCCTTGCAGGACGGCGCGCGCTTTCGCCCCGAGCACGAGATACTGCACCGCGCGCGGCCCCGGTCCCCACATCACCCACTTTTTAATCCACTCCGGCGACTCCTCGCCCGCCGGGCGGCACTTGCGCACCAGCTTCACGATGAAGTCATAGACATGATCCGGCACCGGCACGCGGCGCACCACATCTTGAAAGCGCAGGATGTCCGGCGCGTGCAAAATTTTGTCGAGCACGGCCGGCGCTCCGCCCGTCGTCGTCTTCGCGATTTGCAATTCCTCCGCCGCGCTCGGGTAGCCGACATTGATGAGAAACATGAAGCGATCCAGCTGCGCCTCGGGCAGCGGATAGGTGCCCTCCTGCTCGATCGGGTTTTGCGTCGCTAGAACGAAGAACGGCTTGTCGAGGGTGAAGCTGTGTTTGCCCGCATTCACCTTCTGCTCCTGCATTGCCTGGAGCAGCGCGGCCTGGGTCTTCGGCGGGGTGCGGTTGATTTCGTCGGCGAGCACGATGTTCGCAAAGATCGGCCCTTTCACAAACTCGAACGCGCGCCGCCCCGGCATGTCCGTTTCCTGCAAAATCTCCGTGCCCGTAATGTCGCTCGGCATGAGGTCCGGCGTGAACTGCACGCGGTTGAAATTCAGCGACATCAGGTCCGCGAGCGAATGGACAAGCAGCGTTTTCGCCAGCCCCGGCACGCCCATGAGCAGCGCATGGCCGCGCGCGAAAATGCACGTCAGCAGCAGTTCGATGACCGCGTGCTGGCCGACGATGACCTTGCTGAGTTCCGCGGCGATGCGGCCATTCAGTTCGCGGAGTTGGTCGATGGCGATGACATCCGCTTCCTGCGCGGCGGGGGAGTTCTGGGTTTGCATAAATGGGTCGCTGTCCGGCGTTGTGACGAATTGGGTTTGGGTGGGAACGCGCGGTTGGGCGCAGATGACAGACGAAGTGCGCGCAATGTTCACGGCAAAAGCGCGGAATTATTGACCGGTCATCCGCGGGCGAAATATCCGTTTGGCAAGGCGCGTTCGTTTGCTATCCTGCGCAGCCCCCGAAAATGGTGGCCGTAGCTCAATGGTAGAGTCCCAGATTGTGATTCTGGTTGTTGCGGGTTCGAGTCCCGTCGGTCACCCCATTTTCACCGCGCCCGGCGTCACCGGGCGCTTTTTTCCGCCGGGGAAAGCGGGCGCTCATCGGGGAAAACCACCTTCACCCGCAGGTCGCGACCGTCGCTGAATTTTTCCGCGAGCCATTTCTCCACAAACTCCGCGAGCCGCTGCCGGCCAACTTCGCGCACCAGCCCGGCATTCTTCTCGGCGCGTTTGCGCAGCGCGCCGGAGAGCGTGTCCTTCAGCCGCTCGCGCACCGCGCCGTCATTGCGCCAGACGCTCCCTTCGAGGGTGTAGAATTGCAGCGCGGAGACATCGAGCGCAGGCGGATTCGCAGCGATCGGCGGGGCGAAGACCGTGAGCACCTGGCCCTCGCGGGCAAATTCCCACCGCCCGGTGAAATCCAGATAGTAGCTGTACTCCACCGGCGCACGCGCCTCCACGACCACCTTCGGCAGTGCGATCAATCCCCAAGCCGTGCTCCCCGCTTCCTCGCGCTGAAAAATCTCGCCCTCGCGCAAAGTGGCAAACTGAAACCGGCTTGTCCCCGCCATCTCCGCCGCATGGCTGATGAACTCCTCGCGCACCGTCCTCTCATTGAAAGCGCGCGCCACTTTCGCGGCCTCGCCGCCGAGCGTTTTGATGATCGCCGTGCCTTTGTCCAAAGTCGCACCCGGCATATCCCGGAGCATCCGTACGAAGAGGAGCCCGCTGCCCCCGAAGATGCCAGCCACGACCATGATCGTCACCGCTTTGGGCCAGGGGCTTTTCCTTTGGAGAGTCTCTGCGTCGGGCATCTTGTTTGAACGACTATGCCACTCTCCGCTTCTTAGGAAACTCGCCGTTTCGCCCCGCTGCCGAGTTGGCATTTGCCAGCCGATAGTGGGTGTGAACAATGCCCTCGTCCGTCCCGCATGAACCCACTCGAACAGCGCCTCAAATACAAATTCCGCAATGCCCTGCTGCTCGCGGAAGCGCTGACTCACCCCAGTCTCGGACACGAAACCCAGCGCCATCATTTCGACAATCAGCGCCTCGAATTCCTCGGCGACGCCGTCCTGCAACTCATCTTCACCGAGCATCTGTTCGATCAATTTCCCCAGCTCTCCGAAGGCTATCTCACGAAAATCCGCGCCCGCATCGTCTCCCGCGACGGACTCCGCATCCTCGCCGACCGCCTCGACCTCGGCCGCTACCTCATGATGGGCCGTGGCGAAGAATCCAACGGCGGACGCGACCGCTCCAGCACGCTGTCCGACGCCTTCGAGGCGCTCATCGGCGCGATGTATCTCGACAGCGATTTTGTCACCGTCCGCCGTGTCGTTTTGACCGAAGCGCGTGAACTTCTCGAAGACCTCGAGATAGACCCCGACGACAACAATCCCAAAGGACGGCTCCAGGAAATCCTCCAATCCATTTCCCCCGTCAGCCCCACCTACCCGATCATTCATCAGAGCGGTCCCGAGCATCAGAAAACCTTCATTGCCAAAATCGTCTGGGAAGGCCGCGAGCTTGGTCGCGGTGAAGGCCGCAGCAAAAAGGAGGCGGAAACCGCCGCCGCCCGCAACGCGCTCACCCTTGCACTTTGGAAAGCCGACAACTCTGCCGATAACTCTCCGATAACTCTTAACGCCCCGGAATAACCCGCGGCTTCAGTCACTTCTTCAAAGCGGCTGGTCACGACCCAGCCGGTTATTCCCGTGCTCCGTTTCCTGCGGAACTCAGCACGCTAAATAGCGGAACGTCTTTTCCACCAGTTATTGGCACCCTTAAGAAGATGAAAGAAGGTCAGTTCAAACTTCATTCAATCATCAGAGCGTGTGAACAAGTCGGTGAAGAGACGTCGCTCAGTGCAGCGTGTTACTTCACCAACGCGCTGAGCAGTTGTTCGTAGCGTGCAGCGTCGAGCTGGAGCATGTCGGCGGCTTGGTCGGCGGTCGGCTGCCATGTTTCTGGCGGCAGAGTTTTCGAAAATTCCACGCGCTCGAAACGCACGGAGATCTGCCAACCGGTGCGCGCCATAGAAAGTCGCGCGGGTTTGCCGTCGCCGCGTACCCAGACGCGCACGGCGGAGTCCTTTTCGCGGAGCGATTTCGCCAGCTCGGGCATGAGGAAAAGATCGAGCACCCGGCAGGGTTCGCCATCAAGCGATTCCGCGCCCACGTCCTTGATCTGGAAAAGCACGGGCAGTAGCGCGAGCTGCTTTTCCGGGATCGGCAATGCGAACGGCGGGAGCTGCTCTTTCGGATCGGACTTCGGCAGCTTCTTCCCATTCGTCGCGGCGTTGAGCAATGCGGCGGCTTTCGTGCCAGGATACACCCACACCTCCTGCCCGTGGCGGCAGATGGTCAGCTCCTCGCCGAGCACCGGTGCGCGCAGCCGCAGCTTGTCGGGATATTGCAGCGCCAGCTCCGCGCGTGAACCGAGGAGCGCGGGCGGCAGGCCGGTCATCAGTTCCAGCCGCACCGTGAGTTGCATCGCGTGATTCTGATTCTTCGTGTTCTTCGCAAAGACATTCGCAAACGGCATGAGCACCTTCCCTAGCACATCGTAGCGATTCTCCTCTGCGCGTAGAAAGGCGGACGGCGCGAGCAGCGCGGCGAGCAGGACGAGGCGGAGAAACTTCACGGAATTGATTCTGAGGGCGGCGGACAGAATTGAAACGGAATTACGGAATTCGGCCAAAGGACGGAATTGCCGGCCTGCTTTTTTCCCAATCCGTAATTTTGAAAAATTCCGTCATTCCGTCCAAAAAATCTTCCCTGCCGCTTTGCCTTTGAACCCGCGCCGCATTCCGCTAAAGCACAGCGCATCTCATGGCGGTCACGCTTTTTCCGAACCTCCTCGCCGCCGGCGGTGGCATCGTCTTTGCCTTTGAAAACTCGACGCTGCCGGGCCGGCTCATCCTGTTCGCGCTCTTCCTCGCGTCAGTTTTCAGTTGGACGGTCATGGTCACGAAGTTCCGCATCCTCCGCCACGCACAGCGCCGACGCGACCAGTTCCTCTCGCTCTTCCGCACCGATCGCCAGCCGCTCCGCATCTACACCGACCGCATCCGCTTCGACGGCGCGCCGCTTTTCGCCGTGTACAAAGCGGGCTGCCAGGAGCTGACCTTCCAGCTCCTCGGTTCGGCGGAGGTGGATGAAACTTTCCGCGGCCGGCTCGACGCCGCGCCGCGCATCTCGCCCGCGCAGATGCGCGTGGTGACGAGCGCCATGGAGCGCGCCGTCGGCGAGACCGCGCTG
>JANXSB010000584.1 GCA_025352865.1 Chthoniobacter sp.
GCCGCGAGGCGCGCGGCGGCATTTGTGGGCGGAGATGGGTCGGGCGATTGGAGCACGGGGATATTGCAGCAAAGCTCAGCCGCGAATCCAAGCAGGAGGCCGGTTCGCGAGCACCCGCGCCAGCGCGCCGAACCACGCGCGCGGCGGACGCACGCGCGGGGCGAGCGCGATTTTTTCCAGCAGATACCGCAGCGCCTCACCGCGCCTTCCGCCATCGAGCAGCCGATAGATCGTGAGCAAAAGATTGTCCGCCTCGTACTCGCGCAGCCACTCCGCCGCCTGCCTTTGCCCGGCAGGCGGGAGTTGCGCCCGATACCGCTCGAAGATCATCCAATCCTCGCGCATCCCGCGCTGAAACTGCCCGCCCGTCTTGCTCCCCGCGTGCTGACGGAAACATGCGAGCGGCTCCGGTACTGCCGTGAGCGTGAAGCCCGCCGCGAGTGTGCGCGCCCAGAAATCGTGATCGAACGAACTGAAAATTCCCGTGTCGAGCACGCCCACTTTTTCCACCAGCGCCCGCCGCCAAAACATGCCCGGCTGAAAATAGCCGTACGCGCTGCGACCGAGACAGCGTACCAGCGGCGTCGGCGCAGCGGGGTGACGCTTGAGAAAACGTCCCATCACGTCCACATCGTCCACCCCGCCTGCGAGCCACGCGACCGACGGCTCCGCCGCAAACGTCCGTCCCGCCAACGCGAGCGCGCCGGGAAAATACCAGTCGTCGCTGTTGATCCACGCGAGCACCTCGCCGGTCGCGCGCGCCCAGCCTTCGTTCACCGTCGCGGATTGCCCCGCATCCTTCTCGCAGCGCCAGCCCGCGAGCCACGGCTCATACTTGCGGATGATCTCCCGCGTCGCATCCGTGCTCCCGCCATCGAGGATGAAGTATTCCAAATCGCCGACCCCTTGCAGCAGCACCGAGCGGATCGTCTGCTCGATAAACTCCCCCTGCATGAAGCTCGGCGTGACGATCGTCATCCGCGGCAGCGCCTCGTCGCAGCGCGGGCTTTCCTCCGTCCACGGCCAGCCCGTGCGGCCCGTCGGGGGTGGCGGCAGTTCAGCGAGCGAGGGGCAGCGCATCCCAGTTTTTCGTCCAGACGCCCCACCACGTTTCCCGCAAATGCCGGATGTCGTAGCCCTGCTCGCGCAGCCGCACGCACGCGCGATAACTGCCGAACAAATGCTTCCGCATGCTCGGATGCGTGTCGTGAAAAACGATCACTCCGCGCTCGCTCATCCACGGCCGCAGCTTCGCAAAATCATTCATCACGAACTCCGTATCGTGACATGCATCAATGATCCCGAGGTCGATCCGCGCGTCGCCGAGATGCGCGCCCATTTCGAGTTCGAGCGTGTTTTCAAAAATCTGCGTCACCCGCGGCGCGTAGCCGTGCTCGCGATACACCCAGCCGATGCTCTGCTTCGTCAGCTCGAAAGTCGTGATGCTCCCCGTCATGTCCTCCGCCGGCGCATTCACCGTCCAGACATGCGCCTCGGGGCAGAATTTGCATAGGTTCGCCACTGTGCTGCCGTGCGCCGTGCCTAGCTCCACGATCGTGCGCGGCTGCATCGCCTGCGCGATCGCGAGCAGCGGGCGGATGTCGTCGTGGTCGTTCATCGTCGCATCCTGAAACGCATGCGGCGGCATGCACATTTGATCCATGATGAGTTCGCCGGAAAAAGTCCGCACGCCAATCAGTTCCGCAAGCGTCACGCCCGTCAGCCTGTGGCGGCTGCTCCGGTTCACCTCCCGCCGCGCATCCGCCCGCAGCAGCGCCTGCCGCCAGACCGGCAGCACCTCGTCTTTCACGTAGTAATACGTGAGACCAAAGGGACGCTTGATTGCTTTGTACAGGCTCATCGTGTGGATTTATTGGAGTCCACGAAAGACACGAAAGGACACGAAAAGGAATCTTACTTTCGTGTCCTTTCGTGCTTTTCGTGGACCTCTCTCCGGGCTGGAAAAGCGGGCGTTCATGACGACACGAGCGACCACTGGTTTCTTATCATGATGGCGGCCGGGTTGT
>JANXSB010000264.1 GCA_025352865.1 Chthoniobacter sp.
ATGGTAGCGAAACAAACCGCGCGCGGGAGGAGATTTTGCGCATTTCGCGTGAGCTATTTCCACCGCGCGGAGGAAATGCCAGCCGCCCCAAAACGCGGGCGGGCTTTCTACCTGCGCCGCTGACCTTCCGATGCCGTCGAACCTATTTCGCGGGCGCTGGGTCCGCGGGCTTTTCCGGCACCGCCGGTTTCTCTGCGGCGGGCGCAGGCGCAGCGGGCGCGGGCTCAACCGGCTTGGCGTCTGGTGCCGGGACCGCATCCGGTGCAGGCACGGGCTTTCCATCCGCCGGAGCCGCGCCATCTTTTTTCTCGTCGATGGCCTTTTGAATCGCCGCCTTCAATTGATCCTGATCCACCGCATCGGGCGCCGACGGTGTCGCCGGGAGCGCCGGAAGCGACCCGAGACGTTCCTTGAGCCCGCTCTTGCGCGGGGCTTTCACGTAGAGGACGGAGAGCCCGAGCGAGAGCGCGAAGAAAATGCAGCCCAGCCAGCGGGTGATGGTTTGCAGGACGTTCGTGGTCTGCGCGCCGAAAAGATTCTCCGTCATGCCGCCGCCGAAGGCCGCGCCGAGCCCCTCGTTCTTGGGCCGCTGCATCAGCACGAGCAGGATGATGAGCAGTGATACCAAGACATGGATCACGAGGAGGATGTTGATGACGATGGGCATAAAGGGGCGCGGAATATGGGGGAAACACCCCCGGCTGTAAAATGGAAGTTTCGCGGTGGGAAAGCAGCGCTGGCTTTCGTCCAAAGTTCGCTCGCCCCGATGGGTTGAGTAGGGACTAAAGTCCGCGCTACTTTCCCAGCCATGCCGTCCCTCCGCCATCTCCTCGCTCTCGTGCCGCTCAGCCTGTCACCGGCTTTCGCGGGCGATGCGCCGCCGGTGAATTTCGGACGCGAGGTGCTGCCGATCCTCTCGGACAAATGTTTTTTCTGCCACGGCCCGGACGAGAAAAAGCGCAAGGCCGACCGGCGGCTCGACACGCTCGAAGGCGCGACGGCGGAGAAGGACGGCGTCATCGCCGTGGTGCCTGGGAAAGTGGACGCGAGCGAGCTGGTGACGCGCATTTTTTCCACGGATGCGGAGGAAATCATGCCGCCGCCGAAGTCGAACAAAACACTGACCGCGCCGCAGCGCGAGACGCTGAAGCGCTGGGTCGCGGAGGGCGCGAAGTGGGGAAAGCACTGGGCCTTTGAAAAACCGGAGCGGCCCGAGGTGCCGAAGATCGTGGGCGCGGCGAATCCCATCGACGCCTTCATTCGCGCGCGACTCGCGAAGGAAGGGCTGAAGCCTTCGCCCGAAGCCTCGCGCGAGACACTCATCCGGCGCGCGTCGCTCGATCTCACCGGGCTGCCGCCGACGCCGGAGGAAGTGGACGCCTTCCTCGCGGATCAAGCACCGGCGGCCTTCGAGCGCGTGGTGGATCGTCTGCTCGCCTCACCGCACTACGGCGAGCGCATGGCCCTGCCGTGGCTCGACGCGGCGCGCTACGCGGACTCGAACGGCTTTCAGCAGGACGGCGACACGCACCAATGGGTCTGGCGCGACTGGGTGGTGAACGCGTTGAATGCCAACATGCCGTTCGACCGCTTCACCATCGAGCAGCTCGCCGGCGATCTCCTGCCCGACGCCACGCCGGACCAGAAAATCGCGTCCGCTTTCAACCGCAACCACATGCTCAACGGCGAAGGCGGCGCGATCCCCGAGGAGCAGCGCAACGTGATTCTCTTCGACCGCGTGGACACCACGGCCACGAACTGGCTCGGCCTCACCGTCGCCTGCGCGCAGTGCCACGATCACAAATTCGATCCCATCAAACAGCGCGATTACTACTCGCTGATGGCCTTCTTCAACAACGTGCCGGAGAGCGGCACGCCATCGGGCGGCGGGCAGTACCGGATTGCCGATCCCGCGATTTACGCCGGAAATCCCGATCAAATGTCGCGCCTCAAAACACTCGAAGCCGACGCGGCGGCGGCGGCAGCCGAGGAGAAAAAACAGGCCGATGCGCCGGAGATCGCCGCCGCGCTGGCCGAGTGGGACAAAGCGATGGCCGGAGACAGCACGGTGGATTGGACCGCGCTGCGCCCGCTCACCGCGACGGCTGGCGAAGGCGTGACGCTCACGGTGCAGGATGATCTTTCTATTTTCGCCACCGGCCCGCGGCCCGACAAAACGAACTACGAAATCACGCTCCCCGCCGCCGTGAAAGGGCTCACGGGTTTCCGCATCGAGACGATCCCCGACGACCGGCTGCCGTCCAAGGGTGCGGGCCGCTCGGACAGCGGCAACGCGGTGCTGACGCGGCTGCGCTTCAGCGTGGACGGGAAGAAGATTTTGTTCAGCGCCGCATCCGCCGACTACTCGCAGGACGGCTTTTCCCCCGCGGGCGCGATCGACGAAGATCCGAACACCGCGTGGGCCTTTTATCCCGACACGGCCAAGCCGCATTTCCTCATCGTCCAGCTCCCCGAGCCGCTGACCGCGGCGGAAGGCACCCCGCTCACGCTGCGCTTCGAGTTTCAATCGGCGAACACGCAGCACCAGTTGGGACGCTTCCGCATCTCCGCCACATCCGCGGCGCAGCCCGTGGGCCGGCAGAGTTTTCCCGCGGAGATCGCGGCGCTTTTGAAAAAGGAATCCGCCGCGCGCTCGGCGGACGAAGCGCAAAAACTGCGCGCGCATTTTCTCGCGAACAGTCCGCCGCCTGCGCTCCTCGCCGCGCGCCAGAAAAAGCAGGCCGCCGAAAAGACGCTCGCCGATTTCCGAAACGCTCTGCCGCGCGTGATGGTCATGTCCGACGCGCAGCCGCGCCAGACCACGATCCTCGACCGCGGAAACTACCTCGCGCCGAAAGACAATGTCTCGTCCGCCACGCCCGCCTTTCTCCCCACGCCGCCCGCCGACGCGCCGATGAACCGCCTCGCCCTCGCGCGCTGGCTCATGAGCGCGGAGCAGCCGCTGACCGCGCGCGTCATCGTGAACCGGCAGTGGCAGACGTTCTTCGGGCTGGGGCTAGTGCGGACGAGCGAGGATTTCGGCATGCAAGGCGAGCAGCCGGTGCAGCGCGAACTGCTCGACTGGCTGGCCGTGGAGTTTCGCGAAAGCGGGTGGGACGTGAAGCGGCTGCACCGGCTCATCGTCACCAGCGCCACCTACCGGCAGACCAGCGCGTTCACGCCGCAACTCCGCGAGCGCGACCCGGAGAACCGCCTGTACGCTAGGGCTTCGCGCTTCCGCCTGCCCTCGCTGCTCATCCGCGACCAGGCGCTCGCGGCCAGCGGACTGCTCGTCCGCACGCTCGGCGGCAAGCCCGTTTATCCCTACCAGCCCGCGACGATTTGGGACTCGCTCGCCATCACCAAGGAGCGCGATTTCACCTACCCGCAGTCCACCGGCAGCGACCTCTACCGCCGCAGCCTCTACACGTTCTGGCGGCGCACCGTCGCGCCCTCGAACATCTTCGACGCCTCCGTGCGCAACGTCTGTAAAGTCCGCCTCGGCGCGACCAACACCCCGCTCCACGCGCTGACCACGCTCAACGACCCGACCTACATCGAGGCCGCCCGCGTCCTCGCCGGCCACGCGCTCCACGACGCCGGCTCCGAGCCGGAAAAGCGCCTCGCCTTCGCCTTCCGCCGCGTCCTCGCCCGCTGGCCCGATGCCGATGAAACCAAGCTTCTCCGCGCCAGCCTCGACAAACAGCTCGCCAAATTTTCCACCGACCCAAAGGCCACGGAACTCTTTCTGAAAACCGGCGCATCGCCACCCGACCCCGCGCTCGACGCGACCCAGCACGCCGCCCTCACCGCCGTCTGCCTCGGCATCCTGAACCTCGACGAAACGCTGACCAAAGAATGAACCCGCTCCTCGAACACCAGCTCCACTCCACGCGCCGCCAGTTTTTCGGTCGCGCCGCCACCGGCATCGGCGTCGCCGCGCTGTCGGCGCTTTTGAAAAACCACGCGTCCGCCGCGCTCGCGCCGTCGGCGGCGGGTGGGCCGCTCATCGGCATCCCGCATTTCGCACCGAAGGCCAAGCGCGTGATCGTGCTCTGGCAGGGCGGCGGACCATCGCAGGTCGATCTCTTCGACTACAAGCCCGGCCTCGAAGCCATGCGGCTGCAGGAGCTGCCAGACTCGGTCCTCGCGGGCGCGCGGCTTTCGACGATGACCGCGTCGCAAAAAAACCACCCGATTCTCCCCGCGATCAAACCTTTCAAACAGTATGGTCAATGCGGGCGCTGGATGACCGAGATGCTCCCGTACACCGGCGCGCTCGCCGATGAAATCTGCGTCGTGAACTCGATGCAGACCGACGCGGTGAACCACGCGCCCGGCGTCACCTTCTGCCTCACCGGCTCGCAAATCCCCGGCCGCCCGAGCATGGGCGCGTGGGCCAGCTACGGCCTCGGCTCCGAAGCGGAAGACCTGCCCGCATTCGTCGTCATGACTTCCGCCGACGAGAAAAAAACCTGCGGCCAGCTCTTCTACGAATACTACTGGGGCAGCGGCTTCATCCCCTCGAAATACCAAGGCGTGCGCCTGCGCGGCGAAGGCGAACCCGTGCTCTATCTCACCGACGCGCCCGGCTTTTCCCGCACGCAAAAGCGCGAGCTGCTCGACGACCTCGCCGCGCTCAACGCCCACCGCTTTGCGCAGCAGGGCGACCCGGAAATCGAGACGCGCATCGCCCAGTACGAGATGGCTTTCAAAATGCAGGCCAGCGTCCCCGACCTGCTCGACTTCGCCAAGGAAACGCCCGCCGCGCTCGAACGCTACGGCCCCGACGTGCAGCGCCCCGGCAGCTTCGCGCGCAACTGCCTGCTCGCCCGCCGCCTCGCCGAGCGCGGCGTCCGCTTCATCCAGCTCATGCACAGCGGCTGGGATCAGCACGGCAATCTCCCCACCCAGCTCGCCCTCCAATGCCGCGACGTGGACCAGCCCGGCGCGGCGCTCGTCCGCGACC
>JANXSB010000644.1 GCA_025352865.1 Chthoniobacter sp.
GGGGCGCTGGTTTTTGTAGGTGGTGACGAGGCGGTCGCCTTTCGGGAGCGTGGCTTCGGTGCGCTGGATTTTGTAGTCGGCGTCCACGAAGACGGTGAGTTCCCTGACCATGCGGCGCAGCCCGCCGCTGCGGGGCGTGAGGGTGAGGCGGTAGCCGTCGGACTCGCGCGCGGCGGTGTAGCTGTAGAACTGCTCGACGTGCTGAAAATTCAGGCCCGCGGTCAGCGCGGCGATCGAGTCGTCGAAGAATTGGCGCTGACCGAGCGTGTAGAGTTCGGCCTCTTTGAAAGCGGGGTAGTAAATCCACAGTTTCGCGCCGTCGCTGACCGTGAGGCTGGGGCTGCTGCCTTTGACTTCACGGCGGAATTTATTCGGCACCTGGAAGGAGATGGTGCCCTCGCTGGTCAGCGGTTTGGTGAGAAGGTGAGTGGTTTTTTCCTCGATGAAATCGGCCGTGAGGGAAGGGAATTTCGCGCGGTGTTCCTGGAGGTTTTTCATCAGCGTCTGCGTCTCGGCGGGCGGGAGGTCGGCGGCGCGGGTGCAGACGATCGTGGCGAGGAGGGCGAGGGCGAGGAGGCGCATGAATAAAGGATAGGGGCGGCGGGTTGAAAGGGCGTGGATTCAGCGCGAGCGGGGGCGCGAGCGCAAGTCAAACGGAGGGCGGCGCGTCGCTCCAAATCGGCACGTAATTGAACCACTGCCCGGGATGCTGTCGGATGATTGACTCGAAGGCGGTCGCGACGCGCTGGGTGTTGGTCGCGAGGTCGGCGCGCGGGTCCGCGGTCACGGGCATGGGGATGATCGGCTCGGCGAGGGAAACGTAGCGCCCGCTCGCCTGGCGAATGACGAAGGCGGGCAGAACTGCCGCGCCGGTGTGTTGTGCGAGGAGCGCGGGCGCGGTGGAAAATTCCGTGGTGTGACCGAAGAGGCGCACCGGTGCGCCGGTGCCGGAGTAGGGGCGATCGACGAGCATGGCCACGAGTTCATTGCGCCGCAGGGTCTGGATCATTTCCACGAAGGCAAACGGATGGCCGGGGCCGACGGCGATGGTCTTGATGCCGAGTTGGCGGCGGCAGGCTTCGCGCCAGCGGGTGAGCCCGGTGCTGGGTTCTTCGAGGGTGATGACGGTGAGCGGCAGTCCGCGTCGCGCGAGGACGAGGCCGCCGAGTTCCCAATGCCCGAGATGGCCGGTGACGATGATGGTGCCGCGCCCCGCCTCGTGGGCGGCGGTGAGGTTTTCAAAACCGCTCCAGCCCTCGATGAGCGCGTCGCAGTGGCGTGCGGCATCGGCTCCGGCGCAGAGGAAATAGTCGGCGAGCATGTGGCTGAAGTTGGTGACGTTTTCCGTGCAGAGATCGTCGAGCGCCGCGCCGTGGAGGCCGGTGACGAGCTCAAGATTAGCGCGGAGCGCGGCTTGCGCGCCCGCCTTTCGCCCGTACGCCACCCGCCCGATGAAGGCTGCCAGTGCTTGCGCGGCGGGCCGCGGGAGGAGATGGGCGACGGCGAAGGCGGCCTTGAAACCACCGAGCGTGTAGAGCGCGTTTTTCACTTTGCTCCACGCCACGCATAGGCCGGCAGCACAAAGCAGAGCGTCGCAAAAAGACACCACGCCACGCCGAGCGCGCAGACCACGCCGAGGCCACGCAGCGCGGGATTTGCCGCGAGGCCGAGCGAGCCGAAGCCGCAGGTCGTGCAAAGGCCGCTGAGCAGTACGGGCTTGACGACGGTGGCGAGGTTGCGCTGCCGGTCGCCGTCCTGCCGCATGGCGATGACGACGTAGATGCCGTAGTCCACGCCGACGCCGAGGACGAGCGGGAAGGCGAGGACGTTGAACATGTTCAGCGGGATGCCGAGGAGCTTGAGCGTGGTGAAGAGCGCGCCGATGGAAAGCGCGAGTCCGGCCATGAGAATCGCGAGCGGGAAAAAACTGCGGTAGAGGAAAATGAGCAGCGCGATATTGAAGAGAATCATGATCGCGGACAGCTCGGTGAGTTTGCCGCGCGCCCACGGGACGAGGTCTTGCAGGGTGTAGCTCCAGCCGGAGATGTGCATGGGCACTTGCGGCGCTTCGAGGTCGGCGCGGAGCTGCTCTTTCTCGGCGAAAGTGGCGAGCGTGTGCATGGGCGTGACGTAGGCCGCGCCGAGGTTTGGGTCATGCGAAAAGAAGCGGTCGAGGACGAACCACCAGCTCGAATTTTCCGGCAGCGCCTTGCGCCAGTCGAGCATCGCGCGGTCGCCGCGGTCGATGGCTTGGAGCGCATCGAGCAGGGCGAAGGCGGCGTGGAAAGAGTCCGCGCTCAGACCCTCGCGGGTGAGGGCATCGGCGAGCGCGGCGCGCGACGCGGCGAGGTCGAGTTTGGTGAGTTTCGCAGCGTTGTTTTCGATCTGCCGCGGAGAGACGGCGAAGGCGGCGGGCGAGGCGGCGCTTTTGATCCGTCCGCGGGCCACGAGGTCGTTGAACGCTGTCTGCAAGCGGCTCCAGCGCCCATGGAAGTCCTCGGCGTCCCGCGCCTCGACGAGCAAAATGAGCGGCTCGGCGGCGATGGGCATCTTCGCCTGGATGGTGCGCAGCGCGGTGCCGGCGCGGCTTTGCTTTGGTTCGAGCGAGCGCGGGTTGGCGTCGAATTGCAGCCGCCCGAGCGGGGCAAAGGCGAGCGCGGTGAGCGTGGCGAGCAGGAGCGTGCTCGTGAGGAAAAAGGCGCGCGGATTTCGATAGACGAACGCGACGAAACGCTGACCCGCATTCCACAGCCAGTCGCTCCCGCGTTTCCGAAAACGCGGGCCGACGAAGGCGAAGAAAATCGTGGCCATGAAGAGCCCGGCGAAGACGATGCCGAAGGCAATGAGCACGCCGAGCTGCGCGAAGCCCACGGACTGGCTGCGCAGAAAACAGAGGAAGCCGACGGCGGTGGTGAGCGAGCCGAAGAAGACGCCGCGCCCCTGCGCGCGAATGGCGGCGGCGATGGCATTTTCGTGATCCGCGCCGACCTCGCGCTCGCGCTCATAGACGGCGTAGAGCATCATGCCGAAATCCACGCCGAGCCCGATGAGGATCGAGCACAGGCCGATGGTGATCATGTTCAGTTCGCGGAAAACGAGCGCGCCCATCGCCACCGCAAGCACGCAGCAAAGCAGGAGGACGTGCATGATCGCGAGGAGCGGCGTGAAGCGGCGGAAGCCCACGTAGAAAACGAAAGCGACGAGCGCGACGGAGCCGAGGATCGTGGAAATCACATCCCCGCGCATGGTCAGCGAAAGCTCGCCGACGTATGGCGTGCGGCCCGTGGCGAGGATTTGCGGGGCGGGGCCGCTCCAGCTCGCGAGGATGCGCTGCTTGAAGTCCTCGACCTGCCGCATCGTGGCCTGGCAGGCGTGCGCGCCGAGATCGGTCTGGCTGGTCTTCGCGAGGACGATGCGGAGGGTGCCGTCGGCGGAGGCAAGCGGGCGCGTCTGCTCGACGGAGAAGGAGCCGGCGAGCGGCTTGAGCGCGGGTGCGACGAGGCCGAGCGGGTCGAAGTCCAGCTCGAACTCGGCCTTCGGCGAACCGGCTTCGAGTTCGGCGCGGAGTTTTTTCAAGCGCGCGACAATCTGCTCGGGCTCGGCGGCTTTGATCACGCGGTCGAAATCGGCGTCGTCGAGATTGAGCAGCATCGGCAGGGCGATGGAGCGCACTTCCTCGATGCCGCCGGGCGACTCGACCGGCGAGCGATCCATGACGCGCGTGACCCACGGCTCCTTGCGCAGCGCCTCGCCGAAGTGCTCGGTGAACGCATCGAGATCGGCGGTGTGCGTTTCATCCACGAGCGCGAAGGTCAGCTCGCGGG
>JANXSB010000704.1 GCA_025352865.1 Chthoniobacter sp.
CGGGCGTCCGCGCTGGGAGACGCGCTATCTGCGGAACATGTTTGAGCGCGACGAGCAGTGGGAGGTGAGTGCGGTCATTGCCGGGACGAGCGCGGGCGAGCAGGGTTTTCCGCGCGGGGAGAAAGCGGGGCAGTTTCCGAACGATCCGGCGCTGCTGCAAAATTTCGACCTCATCATTTTCGGCGAAATCCCGCGCGCGATTTTCAAGGGCGACGAGTTGCAGTGGATTCGCGATTTCGTGGCAAACCGCGGCGGTGCGGTCGCGTTCATCGACGGCGCGCGGCAGCGGTTCAAGGAATACGCGGACACGCCGATTGCGCCGCTCTTTCCCGTCGAATGGAAAGGCGCGGGCGTGCGCGAGGGCATCTCGAAAATCGCGCTGACGGAGCGCGGTGCGGGGCTCGCGGCGCTTTCGCTCGCGCCCGAGAAGGCGCAGAACGCGGAGGTGTGGAGCAGACTGCCGCCGCCGCACTGGCTTTCCGGCGGGACGGCGCTGCCGGGCGCGGAGGTGCTGGTAGAGGCGGAGGTCGGCGGGCTGAAGATTCCGGCGGTGGTCGCGCGGCCGTATGGAGCGGGCAAGGTGCTGTATCAGGCGTTTGATGATTCGTGGCGCTGGCGTTTCGAGGTCGCCGATCTGAACCATGTGAAATACTGGAATCAGGTCGCGAACTGGATCGCGGAAATCCCGTTTGCGGTGCGGGACAAATTCGTGTCGCTCGACGCGGGCGGGATCACATACCGGCCCGGCGAGTCGGCGGAACTGCGTGTGCGGCTGCGCGACGGCGAGGGCAAGCCGGTGACGAACGCGGGCGTGGACGCGGTGCTTTCGCGCGACGGGAAAAAGGTCGCGACCATCCGGCTCGCGCCCGACGACAATGCGGGCGGACTTTTCCGCGGCAAAACCGCGGGGCTGGAGCCGGGGAACTACGAAGTCGCGGTGGAGTCCGCAGCCATCGCCGAGCGCGATGCGAAGGCGCGGACGGAATTCAAAGTCGAGCCGCGCGAGACGGGTGAACTGATCCAGCTCAGCCTCAATGAAGATTTGCTGAGGCAGGTTTCGGCGGCGACGGGCGGGGAGTATTTGCGCGAGGAAAACATCGACCGGCTGATCGAACTGCTCGCGCCCATGAGCCAGGGCAAAGTGATCGAGAGCGACACGGTGCTGTGGCAGAGCTGGTGGTGGTTCGTGCCGATCATTTTGCTGCTGACGGTGGAGTGGATTGTTCGCAAACGGGTGGGGATGCTGTGATGAAAACAACAACCGTCATTCTGAACGGAGTTTCGCCGTGGGCGAAGGTGGAGGCGAAACGGAGTAAAGAATCGCTGACAATACGTGGGCGGAGGCGGTGGGCGGGAAGACGCGTGATCACTCCCACCGCCTCCGACCGCGTTTCAGTCAGCGATTCTTCACTGCGTTCCGATCGCAAAGCCTCCCGGAACTCCGTTCAGAATGACGGCGTGGTTTTTTTGGAGCGCTTCGCTAGGAATGGCGCGAGTTCCCGATGCCGATTGCACGGCCAAGATTTCCTTTGTCGCCGGGTCAACCCTCTCGGAACCTCCCCCTGTTCCTCCAATTTCCAACTCAGCCGTCTAAACCCATGAGCCATCAAATCGATCCGGTCATTTTGCAAAAACTTCAGGCATTCAGCCAGCGGCGGCGGAAGCTGATTATTTTCCGTGGTGCGTGCGCGGCGGTGGCGACGCTGTTGGCGACGATGATGCTGATTGCTTTCGTTGACTGGATTTTTGTGCTGCCGGATGGCGTGCGGTGGGGGTTGAGCGCGGCGGCTTATGTCGCGGTCATCGTGGTGGAATGGCGCTCGTGTCTGCGGCTGCTGATGCACGCGCCGGGGCCGAAGCGGCTGGCGCGGTTGGTGGAGCATGCGGAGCCGAAGCTGCGGGAGGATTTGCTGTCGGCGGTGGAGTTGGGCGATGCGCGGTCGGATGCGGCGTTTGATTCGGAGCAGTTCCGCGCACTGGTGCAGAGCGATGTGGCGGGGCGGATGGAGGGGATGGATGTGGAGCGGCTGCTGCCGGCGAATCTGGTGCGGCGTTACACGGCGATTGCGGCGGGCATTGCGATGGCGTGCGTGGTGGCGTTTGCGCTGACGGGTTTCCAGTTTGGCACGCTGATGATGCGGGCGCTGCTGCCGATGGCGAATCTCGGGCGGGTTTCCAAAGTGCAGGTGCGCGTGGTGGAGCCGGCGCCGGCGGAGATGCGGGTGCCGCAGGGCGATACGGTGCCGCTGGTCATCGAGATCACGGGGCAGCGGGCGAACAAGGCGATGCTGGAAACTTTCACGAAGACTGGCGGGCGTGAGCTGGTGCAGATGAATGCAATCGGGAAGGATCGCTTTTCGGCGACGATCCAGGTGGCGCGGGAGGACGTGCAGTATCGGGTGCGGGCGGGCGATGCGATCACGCGGAAGTACGCGCTCGAAAGCGTGGCGCGTCCGGCGGTGGTGCAGTTTCACAAGACCTACACGTATCCCGAATACACGCGGCTCGCGGCGAAGCGGGTGACGGAGGAGAATGGCGATCTCGCGGCGATCGAGGGCACGGAAGTCGAGCTGCGGCTGACGACGAATCAGAAAGTGAAGGACGGCGAGCTGCGCATCGAGCAGGGGAAAAAGAGCAGCGTGGTGCCGCTGGCGGCGGACAGCGGGCAGCTCGTGGCGAAGGTGCCGCTGACGGCGTCGGGGATTTATCGCGTGCGGCTGGTCGGGGCGGAGAGCGGTTTTGAAAACAAGTTCAGCCCGGAATATGAGTTGCGCGCGGAGGCGGATTTGCTGCCAAACGTGGAGCTGGATTTGCCGAAGCAGGATCTCATTTTGCCGGCGAATGAAATCGTGGATGTGCAGGGGACCGCGAGCGACGATCTGGCTCTGGCAAAGGTTTC
>JANXSB010000016.1 GCA_025352865.1 Chthoniobacter sp.
CCGCCGCGCGCCCGCGCACGATCGTGAGCGAGAGCTCGCGCTCGCGCCTCGCCTCCTCGCCGGCCAGCGCAGGCAGCAGCGCGAGGCCCTGCTCCGCCTGCGTGATCGCCTCGGCGCTCGCCGAGCGATACTCGGATCGCATGGCTGCCTGGAGCCACAGCTCGATCGCTTCGACGTGCCGCCCGGCCTCCGTGTAGTGGCGGGCCACCAGCTCGGGCTGCTGCCGGAGCATCTCGGGAAAACTCGCCGCGAGCATCTCGGCGATGCGCTCATGGTAGTCCTGCCGCTTGCGCTTGAGCAGCGACTGGTAGGCTTCGGCCTGGATGAGCGCGTGGCGAAAAGTGAACGTCGCATCCGGCGGCGTGCCCTCGCGAGAGAGCAGGCCGGCCTCCACGAGGCGGTCGAGCTTTTCGTCGAGAACGCCGTCCTCCGACGGACGCAGCAGGCGCAGCATCGAGTAGTGAAATTCCTGGCCGAGCACCGCGGCGATCTGGGCGAGATCGCGTAGCCCGGTGGCATCCAGACGCGCCATGAAAAGCTCGTGCAGCGTGTCGGGAATGGCCATCGGCGGAAGCGCGCCCCGCGTCTCGAAATGCGTCGCCCGCTCCACGAGCAGGCCGGTTTCGATCACCATCTTCGTCATCTCCTCGATGAAAAGCGGCACGCCGTTCGCCTTGCTCACGATCTGCCGCAGAACCTCCGCAGGCAGTTCCTTTCCGCCGCCCACCGCCTCGGCAAATTCCTCGACCTGCCGCGCGGGCAGACGTTCGAGCGCGATTCTTTCCGCCGGCATCCACGGTGCGGAAAACTCCGGGCGCGCGGTGAGCACCACGAACACGCGGGCCAGCGGCGCGGCGGCGAAAAGATGCGCGAGCGCTTCGATCGTCGAGGGATCGACCCAGTGCAGATCCTCCACCGCAAAAACGACCGGACGGCGCTCCGCGAGCGAACGAAGAAACTCCGGCAGCCAGCCGATGAAGCCCAGGCGGGCGGCGGACGGGGAAAGCGCGCGCGCCGCGGGCAGCGGCGATTCGTCGGGGCAGAAAACCGCGGCAAGCAGCGCCGTCGTTTCCGGCGGGAATTGCAGCGACGCGACGAAGCCCGCGATCTTCTCAAGCTGTTCCTCCGGCGTATCGGCGCGGCCGATTTCCATCCACTCGCGAAGGAGCTGGAGCAGCGGCTCAAACGCGCTGCTTTGCGCCGCCGCCGAACCGCGCGCCACCACGCTGAAGTGCGCCTGCCCGGACAGCGATCCCGTGAATTCGCGGAGCAGCCGCGACTTCCCGATCCCCGCCTCGCCGGTGACTGCCACACGCGGGCCGCCGCCCGCCTCCGCCTCGGTCCATCGGCTGCGGAGCCGCTCCAGCTCAGCATCGCGGCCGTAGAGCCGCGTCCCGTCGCGCGCGGCGATCCGCGCGGCCTTCATGTCCGCTTCGCCGGTCACCTGGTAAACCGGCAGCGGTTCGGCGAAGCCCTTGGGCTGTTGCCAGCCGAGCGATTCGCAGTCGAAGTGCATGCGCACCAGCTTCCACGTGTCGCTGCTGATCACCACCGTGCCGGGCAGCGCGAGCGACTGGAGCCGCGCGGCGAGATTCGGCGTTTTGCCCAAGACCGCGGTGGTTTCGCGTCCCTCGCCCGTGCCGAGTTCTCCGATCACGAGCCGGCCCGTGTGTAGCCCGATGCGGACTTGGAGCTGTGTGAAAAATTCCCGGTTCAGCCCCTCGATCGCCCGCTGAATTCCGAGGCCGCAGCGCACCGCCAGAATTGCCGAATCCTCGCGCGCCTTCGGGTAGCCGAAATACACCAGCATCCCATCGCCGAGATACTGGCCCACGAAACCCGAAAAGCGCCGCACCACCGAACTCGCCGCATCGAGATAGCGGCAGAGCACCTCGCGGTATTCCTCCGGATCGAGCGTGAACGAGAGCGCGACCGAGCCGACGAGGTCGCAAAACATCACCGTCAGATGCCGCAGCTCGGCCTGGTCCTCGCGCTTCGCCACCTCGGCTTGATGGGTTTCGAGCAACGCACCGCATTGCCCGCAAAACCGATGGCCGGCGGGAATCCGAAAAAAACAGTGGGGACAATCCATGCGTGATCAGAGCCCGTGTAGTTCCCGCCTGGCGCAAACACAACGGCCAACTCCGCGGTCGCGCTATTTGCCGGTCTTGTCTGCGCTCGGGCAGAGGGCGCGGAGTTCGCAGGTGGCGCAGTCGGGGTTGCGCGCCGTGCAGCGGCGGCGGCCGTGCCAGATGAGCCAGTGGCTGAAGAGCGTCCACTGCGCGCGGGGGACGAGCTTGATGAGGTCCCGCTCGATCTTTTCGGGCGTGGTTTGTTTCGTCAGGCCGAGGCGGCGGGTGAGGCGCTGGACGTGGGTGTCCACGACGACGCCGACGTTGAGACCGAACGCATTGCCGAGGACGACGTTCGCCGTTTTCCGCCCGACTCCGGCGAGCGCGGTGAGCGCGTCCATGGTGCGCGGGACTTCGCCGCCGTGCCGCTCCACGAGGGCGGCGCAGCAGGCGCGGATGTTCTTTGCTTTCGCGCGGAAAAAACCGGCGGACTGGATCAGTTCCTCAAGCTGCTCCGCGGGCAGCGCTACGAAATCGGCAGCGGTGCGGCAGGTGCGGAAGAGCGCGGGCGTGACGAGGTTCACGCGCTTGTCGGTGCACTGCGCGGAGAGGATGGTGGCGATGAGGAGCTGGAGCGGAGTGGTGTAAGCCAGCTCGCAGTGCGCGTGCGGGTAGGTGCGCGCGAGGGCGGCGATGACGGCGGCGGCGCGCTCGGGCCGGGTCACTTTTTCTTCGGCGCGGGCGTGGCGGTGAGGGGACCGAGCTGCTGGAGTTTTTCCTTCGCCTTCGGCGCAAATTCGGAGTCGGGATATTTGTCCGCGAGATCCTTGTAGGCCTTGATCGCCACCTGTTTTTGCTTCACGCGGAATTCCTTTTTCTTCTCCGCCTGGTGTTCGGCCTGCGTCATTTCCTTTTTGCACGCCGTCCCGCCGAGGCAGAGCGCGGCGGCGAGCAGGAGCAGGGCGGTTCGTTTGAGCATGGGGAAAAAGTGCGCGGTTTATTTCTTCGTGGGCGTGGCCTTGGGTTTGACGGGCGCCTTGGGCACGACAGGCGGTGGCGTGGGCATGGGCAGCTCGCCGCTGGCCTGGCGTTCGAGGAGCTGCGCGCCGCGCCAGAGTCCCTCGGCGGCGGCGGGTTTGATCGCGCCGTAATAGACGGAGATCTTCACGTAGTTGTCGATCGCCTCGGCGAAGCGCCGGTTGTCCTCGTGAATCCGCCCGAGGAGGAGCATGGATTTCGCCCGCAGTTCGGCGGAGGCCTTCTGCGCCTTGATGACTTCGAGGAGCCGCTTCATGGCGTCGTCGTCCTGCTTTTTGTCATGCAGGTCGAGCGCGAGGCCGTAGTTGACCTCGAGCATTTTCGGCGACCACGAGTAGAGCTTTTCCAGCTCGGCAAATTTCGCGCCGCCGCCGGCCTTGTCGCCTTTCTCCTGCATGGCCTTGCCCTCGCCCGCGAGGGCGATGGCCTGCGCCTCCTGCACATCGCGCGTCCCGCCGCCGGACGCCGGCAGCGGATAGTCTTTCGCGAGCTTTTGATAGACCGCGATGGCTTCGTCGTATTTTTTCCCGTCGATGAGCGCGAGGCCGTAGAGGTCGAGATCCTCGGGCGCGAATTTGAGTTCCGGCTTGTAGGCGGTGCCCATCTGCTGCACGGCCTTGGCCTTGTCTTTCTCGAAGGTGAAAGCGGCGAGCGTGAAGATGATCTTCGCCTTGGTGCCGGGGTTGGCGGCGAACTTGGCGGCGAGGTTCTCGAAGTATTTTCCCACGTCAGCCTCGGTCTTGAGCTTCACCGCCTGCTGGAGCCGCTGCACTTCCAGCAGGTTTTTCAGCGCGAGCGCGACCTCCGGGCTGTCGGGAAAATCCGCGAGCACGCGCTCGGCGGCGGCGGTGCTTTTCTCCACGCCCTTGCGCCACTCGGCGCGCTTCGCCTCCTCGATCGCGAGATACGGCCCCTGCGCGTCGGTGTAGGCTTTCCACAGCGTGCTGAGCTTGAGCAGCGCGGAGGCGGTGGCCGGGTCTTTCGGGCGCTTGCCCACGAATTCCTCGTAGGTCGCGATGGCCTCCGCGCCTTTGCTCTGGCTGGTGTGGATCTGCGCCACGAAATCGTAGGCGAGGTAGAGCTTGTCGCTGTCGGGGTAGCCCTTGATGAAGTCCCGCATGACCGCCATGCAGTCGTCGAACTTCTGGCTGCCGTTGAGGATTTTTGCGCGCTCGAAATAGGCGTAGGGCGCGGGCGGGCTCTTCGGAAATTTTGCCGCGAGGTCTTTGAAGGTGGCGAGCGCCGCGTCCTTCTGGCCGGTGGCATTCTGCGCGCCGCCGAGGGTGAAAAAGGCCGAGGGCAGGAGCTGGCTCTGCGGAAATTTCGTGATGAATGCCTGCATCTCGCCGACCGCCGCCTTTGCATCCGTGCTGGCGAGGAGCTGGCCGACCTGAAAGTGCGACTGCTCGGCCTGCTGCGTGCCGGGGTAGGTCTCGCGCACTTTTTTGTATGCGGCGATCGCCTCCGCCGCCTTTCCCGTCTCCGCGAAAACGGACGCGCGGTAAAACTCGGCGGCGACTGCGAGCTCCTTTGCCGGATTTTTTGCCAGCGTGTCGTTCAGCACCTTCATCGCTTCGTCGTAGCGCTTCAGATCGATCATCGCCTTCGCCTGATACAGCACCGCGGTCTCGGCCACCTTCGTATTGGGATAAAGCTGGACGGCTTCCGCGAAAAACTTCGTCGCCTTGTCGGGATTCTTCAGCTTCGGATCGTCGCTCAGGTACATGCCGCCCATGAGCAGCGGGAGATACTGCCCCAGCGGGTCGCCTTTGTACGCGGCCTGAAAGGCGTTGTATTTCTCCTCCGCCTTCGCCGCGAGAAACTGCGCCGCATAGCTCCGCGTGATGTAATAAAGGACGAGCTTTTTCTGCTCCGGCTCCGTCGCCAGCCCCATCCGCTCGATGAAGCTCAGCAGCAGGCGCGTTTCGTCATTTTTGCCGAGCTGGGAAAAAATCTGCCCGCACTTGATCTTCGCCGTCACCGTGTCGTCGCCGCGGTCTTTGAATTGCGCGAGCTTTTCCTCCTCCTTCTCGATCACGCGCTTGAGGCTTTTGTAGAGCGCCTGATTCGCCGCGGAGTCCACGCGCTGCTTTTTGTAGGCGTCCACTCGCTGCTGCTGCACGGCGATGACGTAATCCTTCGTCTGCACCGAGCGGTAGGCGTCGAGCGCGCGGTTCATCACCGCCACCTGTTTTTCCTTTTCCGCAATGTATCCACCGCGCGCGAGGAGCAGCTCGCCGACCTGGAACTGCGCGTCATTGGCCAGCGCGAGGTTCTGCCGCTTCGTGATGATGTTGCGCAGGAATTTCTCCGCCTCATCGTACTGCGCGTCGGCCGCCTTGTTTTCGCCGGTCGCTGCCTGCATCGCCACGTTGGCCATCGTGCCGATGGTCAGCGCGAGGAGATACTGTGTGTCCTGCACCGTGGGGCTCGCTGCGAATTTCTGCATGTTCCCCCGCAACACCGCCGCCGCCGCGTCGTATTTCGCGAGCTGGTACAGAGCGAGCGCCTTGCTGTAGTTCGAGGATTCGACCTCCTCGCTGGCCGGGAATTTCGCGAGAAAAACGTCGAACTGCTTCACCGCCTCCTCCAGCGCCGCATTCCGGTTCGCATCGTTCGCCGCCAGCTTGCCCGCCTTGGTGGCGAGGACCTGCGGCGTCAGGCTGAGCGCGAGTTCGGCGAGTTCCGGCGCCGCCTTTTTGTCGTCGAGCACCTTTTTGAAAGCCGCCACCGCCGCATCGTAATTGCCACCGTTGTAGTGCGCGTAACCCGCGCGGAAATTCGCCTCCGGCACCAGCGCCGAAGCGGGGAATTGCTTCACCAGCGCCTCATAGTTCGCCGCCGCCTCGGCATGCTTGCCTTCGCCGGAAAGCTGCTCGCCCTTCTGCATCATCTGCGCGTCGAGTGTCGCCGCCGCCGGAGCCTGCGCCTGGGCGGACGCGCCAGCCAGCATCGCGCCAGCGGAGCAGACGAGGGCGGCGATGGGAAAGCGGCGGTCGGAGAGCATGGGGAGTTTTTTGCGCGAAGGTGCGGGAACATAGCGAGCCGGTTTTTCCCTGACCACCCATTTTCTCTTTCCGCGAAAAAGACGCGTCCAGTCCGCCATTCGTCATTTCCCATTCGTCATTCGTCATTCAGCGTTCCCCTCCGCATGCTCGCCGTCACTTTCGCCCTCCCGCAGGAAAGCCAGGACTTCCGCCACGCCCTGCGCCACGCGACCGCGGTGGGTGCGGTGGCGCATCCGCTGCTGCTCGGGAACATCGGCCTCGAAGAAGTGCTCGTCGGTCACACCGGCGTCGGCCCCGCGGCGGCGGCGGAAAGCATCGCCGCGCTGCTCGCCTGGCAGCGCCCGCGCATGCTCATCAGCACAGGCTTCGCGGGCGGGCTCGACCCGCGCCTCGTGACCGGCGACCTGCTCATCGCCTCGAATTTTTCAGCGCCCGAGCTGCTCGCGAAAAGCCGCGCGCTCCTCGCCGGCGACCCGCGCGCCTTCTTCGGCGCGCTCACCAGCCAGCCGCACGCCGCCGAAACCGTCGCCGAAAAATCCGCGCTCGCTGCCAGTACCGGCGCGCTCGGCGTGGACATGGAAACCGCGTCCGTCGCCGCCGCCTGCGCCCGCGCCGGCGTACCGCTGCTCGCCGTGCGAGCGATCAGCGATTCCGCGCTGGAGCCTTTGCCCGTGCCCTTCGCCGAGTGGTTTGACCTCGCGGCCCAGCGCCCTCGCGCGCTCGGCCTCGTGCGCTACCTTGCCCATCACCCCGCGCAGATCAGCCCCTTTGCCCGCTTCGTCCGCAGCCTCACTCCTGCCCGCCGCGCCTTCACCCGCTTTGTGTCCGCATTCGTCGCGGATTCGTAGCGCCCCGTATTCGGGCTTCCCACACGCGGGCATCGCGTGAATCTTCCCGGCCCTCTCATGCCCGACCCCATCGCCAGCGCCACCGAACTCACTGTCCGCTACGGCCCGCAGACCGTGCTCGACCGCGCCACCATCGCCATCGGCGAAGGCGAACGCATCGGGCTCGTCGGGCGCAATGGCTGCGGCAAATCCACCTTCCTCCGCATCGCCGCGGGCGAGTTGCAGCCGGACGGCGGCATGTTCACGCGGAAGCGCGATCTCATCACCGGCTGGCTGCCGCAGGCTTTCGCGCTGGAGGAAAGCGCGACGGTTTTCGACAACATCCACGCGGGCGCGGCGCACATCCTCGCCCGGCTCGCGGAGTATGAAATCACGCCCGCCGAAAGCCCGCGGAGCGCCATCCTGCTCGACGAGATCAACCATTTCGACGGCTGGGAACTCGACCACCGCATCGAGAGTCTCGCCACGCATCTCCACGCGCCGGAGCGCGACCGCATTGTGAGCACGCTCAGCGGCGGGGAAAAACGGCGCGTGGCGCTGTGCCGGGCGCTCGTGGCGCGGCCGGACTTTCTCATCCTCGACGAGCCCACGAACCACCTAGACACCGAGAGCATCGAGTGGCTGGAGGACTTTCTCTCGCGCTACCCCGGCGCGTGCCTCTTCGTCACGCACGACCGCTATTTTCTCGACCGCATCGCCACGCGGATCATCGAGCTGCAGCGCGGCGGGTTCATTTCGTACGAAGGCAGCTACAATGATTTCCTCATCGCGAAGGCGCTGCGCACCACGACCGAGGAAGAGCAGGAGCGGAAGCGGCAGAAATTTCTCAAGCACGAGCTGGCCTGGGTGCGCAAAGGGCCGCGCGCGCGCCGGACGAAAAGCGTGGACCGGATCGAGCGTTACTTTGAAATGGCCGGGCAGGAGGGGCCGGAGCAGGAGCTGGATGTGGAGCTGATCATCCCGCCCGCGCCGAAGCTCGCGAATCGCGTGATCACGCTCACCAACGTGGGCATGCAGCTCGGCGGGCGCACGCTCTTCGAAGGCGTGAATCTCGACCTCGCCGGAGGGCAACGGCTCGGGATCGTGGGACGCAACGGCGTCGGCAAATCCACGCTGCTCAAGATCATCATGGGCGAACTCACGCCGACCTCGGGGCAGGTCGAAATCGGCGCGCGCACGCAGGTGAATTACATCGACCAAAACCGGCTGCTGCTCGATGACGCAAAGACCGTGTGGGAGGAGGTGGGCGAAGGCAGCGAGGTCGTGCGGCTCGGCGACGAGAGCATTTCGCTGCGCGCCTACCTGCGGCGGTTTCTTTTCACCGACGACCGGATCAATTCCAAAATCCAGCACCTCAGCGGCGGCGAGCGCAGCCGCGTCATCCTCGCGAAAATCCTCAAGCGCGGCGGCAACGTCCTCATCCTCGACGAGCCGACGAACGACCTCGACCTCGCGACGCTCCGGCTGCTCGAAGAGGCGCTGTGTTTTTTCAAAGGCACGATCATCATCGTCAGCCACGACCGTTATTTCCTGAACCGCGTCTGCTCCGACACGCTGGCTTTCGAGGGCGATGGCGTGGTCACGCTGAACGCCGGCAACTACGACTACTACCTGGAAAAGCGCGCCGCCCGCAAAGCGGCCTCTACCCTTGCTCCCGAGCCCAAGGCCGCGCCGCGCCGCGCGGAAAAAGTGCGCAAACTCAGCTACAAGGAAACGCGCGAGCTGGAGACCATCGAGGCCGACATCCACGCCGCCGAGGAGAAGGTCGTGCAGATGGAAACCGCGCTGGCGTCGCCGGATTTTTTTGCGAAGCACGGGCACGACTGGGAGGCTCTCGAAGCGCAGCTCCACGCCGCGAAAGAGCGCGTGCCAGTGCTCTACGCGCGGTGGGAGGAGCTGGAGCAGATCAGGAAAGGCGCGTAGCGCGCATCGTCATCACCGATTCGCTGAGCAACGCGGAGGTGTAACCGTCACGGCGCTTTCGCCGCTTCCCCGGCAGCCTTGGCGCGCAGCGTCTCCCACAGGCCCGCGTGATTGAGCAGAATGTCCTTCATGCCGCTTTGCACCGTCGGGGAATTGAGTGCCTGCGTGCTCATCAGCGTGTGCGCATCGAGAGCACCCATGATCGCGTTCAGCAGTTCCATTTTCAGGTCGGGCGAATTGGCGAACTGCTCCTTGGTGTTGCTGGCCGCCTGCTGCCTCAG
>JANXSB010000022.1 GCA_025352865.1 Chthoniobacter sp.
TTCCCCAACCTCGGCGTGGACTACATGATCCACCATCTCCTCTCGCACTCCGACTCCGCCGACTGGCTGAAAGTGAACCGCTTTTTCACCGAGCAGATCGCCTACATCGCGCGCCGACTCGACGCCATCCAGGAAGGCGAACGCACCCTCCTCGACAACACCATGCTCCTTTTCTGCTCCAGCATGATGACCGGCAACCACAACGCCGACCAACTCCCCGTCATACTCCTCGGCGGCGCTGGCGGCCGGGTGAAAGGCGGGCGCGTGCTCGACTACACCGGCAAACCCGAACGCCAGATGTGCCGCCTCTTCCTCTCGATGATGGACAAAATGAACGTCCGCGAAAAACACTTCGGCGACGCCACGCTGGCGCTGGAGGAGGTGTAGGGGCGATGCTGCGCCGTGGTTCCGGGGCGTGTGCTTTCGCACTTGTGCCGAAAACTCTGTTCGGCATGCGCTGAGGAGGAGAATTCCGATTCCTCGCGACCAAGCTCCAGCTTAGTTACGCCCTCGTCACCGCATCACTTTGCGAAAATCGAGTGCGATGGTACCGATCCGCGCCGCTGCTGCCGCCAGCGTTTGAAATCCACGACCGTTGGATCGAGGAATGCGGAGCCGTCCCGCAATTTCGTCAAACCGATGAGCGTGGTGTTATAAGTTTCAGTTCGGCGGCTGCCGGTTTCTACATTCACTTTGCTCCCGACGTATTTCCAATCCGGCTCCTTGTGAGTATGTCCGTTCAGCACCGCAAACATCAAGTGAATGAAGCGGATGTTTCCGGTCTTTGCCTCAATCTGGAAACAGGCAATAAGATGCCAGCCGGAATGCCCGTTGTGACTTTCTCCACCTTTGCCGATTTGGATTGTGGACTTAATCTCCAAACCAACCGGTCTGCCTGCTCTTTTCGCCGCTGAGTTGATGAGGTCGGGATAGGCTTGATGAGAGTTGTGTTTGTAGGGCGAATGATCGTTCAACGCGTCGCAGAGCATGTTCGACACAAGGCCGCTGAAGTTGTTGCCTTGAATGTATTCGGGAAGCGGTTTGGCTCCGGCGGTAACGAGGTTTGCGTTGATCCCCGACACGATGCTTTGCGTGGCGTTGATCGCCGCCTCCAGGTGGGAGACCTTCATGCCGGGCGGGAGCGGGGCTTGCGAACGAAAGTATTTTGGGTTCGCGGTAAAGACTGCCGCCGCCGGGTCGGGGGCAAACGCGGCGGAGACAAAATGCGGCAGCGGCGTGCCAAGCGCGCCCGCGAGCGCCTCCAGAACGTCGATGGAGAAATTCTCCCGCCCGTTTTCCATGCCCGAAAGATACTGGTAAGTGATGCCTGTTCTGGTGGCCAACTGCTCCTGGGTGAACTGTTTCTGCTCCCGGAGTTTGCGGATGAATCGACCGATGACGGCTTTGGCTTCCATTTCGCCTATAGTTGATAGCGACTTGGGCCTTGATCGTCTTTCGTCTATAGTTGAACCTCCGAACCGCTGCCTGATGTACCGTCTCCACCACGCCAACTGCTTCGACTGGCTCCGCGAATGCCCGGCGCAATCGCTCCACGCGGTCTGCACGGACCCGCCCTATGGACTGCTGGAGTTCACGGAAAAGGAAGTGGCGAAACTCCGCGCCGGACGCGGCGGCGTGTGGCGTCTGCCGCCGACGATCGGTGGCAGCAAGCGCGATCCATTGCCCCGCTTCACCGTCCTGAACGATGCGCAGAAAAAGAACCTTGCGCGGTTTTTCCATGAATGGGGAAAGCTGCTCCTCCCGGCGCTCGCGCCCGGCGCACATGTATGCGTCGCGGGTCATCCGATCATGCAGCATCTCGTGCAGACGGCGCTCGCGGAGGCTGGCTACGAAGTGCGCACGGCCATCATGCGGCTTTACTTCAGCTTTCGCGGCGGCGACCGGCCGAAGAACGCGGAGCGCGAGTTTCCCGAGGTCTGCGTGACGCCCAAAGGCGCTTACGAACCGTGGATGCTCTTTCGCAAACCCATTGCGGAGAGGACCGTCGCGGAGAATCTCCGGCGGTGGAAGACCGGCGGTCTGCGTCGTCTCGGTCCCGACAAGCCGTTGCCGGACTCCATCCCAAGCGGGCGCACACCGGATCGTGAGGAAGCCATCTCGGATCATCCGTGCCTCAAGCCGCAACACTTCATGCGCATCATCGTGCGGTCGTTGCTACCGCTCGGCGAGGGCACTGTGCTCGACCCGTTTATGGGCTCCGGGTCAACAATCGCCGCCGCCGAAGCGATCGGCTACGGTGCGATTGGGGTGGAGCTTGACGAGGCTTATTTTCGGCAAGCCGAGCGCACGGTTCCCCGGTTGGCCGCGCTCTATCCCGACTTTACCGGCGATGACCTGATGATGAACGCGAGTTTGCCAGCCTTGGAGCCCGATGACTCCCAACAAATGTCTCTCGTGTTGGCCGAGCAGCCTGCGATTTACCGCACTAAACCGCAACCGAAGCGGCGGCAGAATGGGATAAAGGCCCAAAAATAACGCGGTAGGTTGAGGTTTCTGCCGCCTTTCCGTTTTCGCTGCGCACAATGCCTTGGCTCGGGGGAATGGAGTTGGCAGCCGCGCACGCCGTCGCTGATAGTCGCCGCCCATTATGGCCCGCCAATACACGCTCCAGCGCCACTCCGCCGCGGCGGGACCGCGCATTGATTTCGCGGCGGAGCTGAATGCGCAGCAGTGCGCGGCGGTGACGGCGCCGCCGGGGCCGGCGCTGGTCATCGCGGGCGCGGGGAGCGGGAAGACGCGGACGCTGACGTATCGCGTGGC
>JANXSB010000023.1 GCA_025352865.1 Chthoniobacter sp.
GGGCACCATTACGCCCACCGACACGATCGACGTGGCCTACAGCAACGACACGCCGCTGTCGGGTGCGCTCAAAGTGGTGACGGCCGTCAAGGCGGTCTCCGGCACGGCCTATGAGATCAGCGTGCGGCGGAACGGGACGACGGGGTACTATCTCGAGATCACGATCTACAACACGGCGGCCACGGCCCCTGACCTGTTGCAAGCGAAAAGCCTGGTTGATCTGCGGGTGCTGGACGACACGCAGGACCATGCCACCCGGATCTATGGGTCGGAGGGCGCCTATGCCCGGCCCACCTACCAGGTCTCGACCGTCACGGCCAATACCTGGATCGAGGTGCAGGAGGTCAACGGCATGGGCGGCGGACCCGCTCGTGAGGATACGCAGTGGGCGAACTACTACTGGATCGAGCAGAAAAACGGCACGGCGCACCAGATTACCGCCTGTACGAAACAGTCATTTGCGACCACGCGCCTGTCGATGGCCTCGACCGCTACGATTGTGGCCGCGGATCGTGGCTATCTGGCGCTGAATAGCAGCGGCGATGATGTGCCCTACGTTGAGTCGCCGTCGCTCCAAACGACGTGGGGGATCAACGTCAAGCAGTTGCCGACCAGCGTCCCGGCGTTTACCAACTATATACTCAACGCCGACATGCGGAACGGGACCGGATCAGCGCCGACGAGCTGGACCGTCACCGGCACCGCCAGCTCTGTCACGCGGATAACGACAGCCGGCCGGTGGAAAACGGGCACGGCGAGCTATCGGATCCTGAACGGCTTCGGGATCGGGGCCGGCAACTTAGCGCAAACGCAAACCGTCAACCTCAAGGTTGGGGACGTGGTGGCTTATGGGGCGTGGTTGTATGTCAATTTGTTGACGACTGCCGGCGCCACCGCCGCCCTGACATTTACTGATCCAAACGGGACCGCCAATTATACGGTCAAGCTCGACGGGACTGATGCCACGGTCAACCAACTAGGACGATGGTACTGGATCACCGCCACCTTTGCCGTGGCAACGACCGGGAACAAAACCATTGGTGTCAGCGTCACTCAGTCAACGATTCCCGCCAGTGGTGTGGACGTATACCTCGATTCCGGCTGTGCCTGCTACAGCCGCTCCGGAGCCGGACTGTCGGCAGTGGTCATCGGGTCGCTGGCGGCCACCAACGCCGCCACCGCCAATCGCTATTTCGACGTCAACGGCACGCCGCCGGCGTCCTACGAGGTGTCGGTCCTCGATCTCTACCGCATGGACCCCACGGGCGTCGGGGTCTATGAGTCCCTGAGCCTCGGCGGGACCGCCAACGTCACCGACACGGATCTCGGCGTCACGGTCAGCCCCCGCGTGGTGCGGGTGGAGACCAACCACCTGACCGCGCACGACACGCGCATCATTCTGAGCACCCAGACGCGGGAATTGACCCGCGTGTTGGCGGCTTGACTGGGAGGATTCCATGGCCACCCCGCTCGACCTCGTGACCGACCCCGTATTCCTCGCCCGCGTCAAACTGGCGTTCGCCGCCGGGGCCTATCAGGTGGCCACGACCCCGACCCAACTGCCGCCCGACGTTCGGAAAGCCCAGCTGCAGGCCTTGGCGAGGGTCATCGAACCGAGCCAAGCCGAGGAACTGACCAAGCGGGCCGCCTTGCTGATCGTCGGGTCCCCGGAAGTGCTCGCGGCCGTCGACAAGATCACGGATCAGAACCTTGGCCTGGTGGTCGGCAAAGTGCTCGCGGCGTTCCAAGAGCTCGCCGCCCTGGGTGGGTCGCTATGACGCCCAAACAGGAATCGTGGGTGGGGCGGCTCGCGGTGGGGGGGCTTGTCGCCCTCTTGGCGTGGTTCGCCCGCGACAAGATCGGCAAGATCGAGGCCCAGGTCGATGACCTCCGGGCGCATGACCTCCGGCATGAAGTGGAGATCAACATCCTCGAGACGAAACTCGACTATGTCGTGGACGGCATCACCGAGATCCGGCAGGCGGTGAAGAGATGATCGACTGGCGCACGGTGGACCCGACCAAGCTGCAGCCCCGCTTTCGCGAGGACCTCGAATCCATCCTCCAGGGATCGGCGGAGACCTGGGTCGTGACCCACGGGTACCGATCCCTCGCCGAGCAGGCCGAGCTGTGGGCACACTACCAGCGGGGCGGTCCCAAAGCCGCGCCCCCGGGACGGTCGGCCCACAACTTCGGGCTGGCGGTGGATGTGGTCCTCGACGGATCGGTGTCCCCCGGTCTGCAACCGGACTGGAACACGGCCCACCCCGGGTGGACGTGGCTGTTTGATGCTGTCTGGCAGCACCCGCGGTTGCATTCGGGCCGCGATTTCGGCGATGCCGACCACCTCGAGGCGCTGGGGTGGAAATCCCTCATTCCCCAAGGAGCGATCCCATGAAGCCGTTACCCAAGTATTTGTCGTTGCTCGCCATCGTGGCCGCCGTGATCGGCGCCCTGAACTCGGCGGATGTGATCGCCATCATCGGCCCGAAGGCGGGGGCGTTCCTGACCGTGGTGGCCACGCTGATTGCCGCGCTGTCGCATTCGCTGACCGGCAACGGGGGGCAGCCGTCATGAAACGCTCGTACTGGCTGGCCGCTCTCGCGGT
>JANXSB010000037.1 GCA_025352865.1 Chthoniobacter sp.
CGAAGCCCGGCATCTCATCCCCGCGCTGCCTGCGGCCGTGATGTTCGTCGTGGCCGGACTCGCCTGGCAGCCGCGCAGCAAAACCCCGCTGAAACAGCACCGGAGATTTTCCCTCGCGCCGATTCCCTCATGGTTTTTCCCGCTGCTTTTGCTCGGAAATACCACGCCTTGGCACCCGCTGGTGGTCAAAGGCTTCACCGGTTTCGCCCCGCTCGCCGAGGCGATGCGCGGCGACGCCACCGCCGCGGATGTCACGCTCGTTTCGTCCGATGCGCGCGGGGAGGGGATGTTCATTTCGGAAGTCGCGATGCACGAGCGGCGGCCCGGCCACACGATCCTCCGCGCGAGCAAGGCGCTGGCGAAAAGCGACTGGAGCGGTGCCGGCTACGCGCCGCTTTTTCACGCGGACGAAGACGTCCTCGCCTTTCTCACCAGCGGGAAAATCCAGTACCTCGCGCTCGACGATGCCGTGCCCGAGGACAAGCGGCGCACGCATCAGGATCAGCTCAAGCGCGTGGTCGAGCAGCACGCCGACGAGTTTGCGCTCGTGGCCAGCGCCGAGATGGTTCGCGACGGGGTGCTGCAGCCCGCGCCCGTGATGCTCTACAAAATCCGGCGCAAAAATTGATTTTCGCCCGCGCCTGCTTCGCGCATCTTCGCCGGTCTTCGCCCCATGTCTCCGCGTCCGCATTTCCAAACGCTGTCCATCCTCGTCGCCGCCTACAACGAGGAGGAGAGTCTGCGCGCGAGCATGGAGGCCGTGCTCGCTGCGCCGCTGCCGGGCGGGCTGGGGCGCGAGATCGTCATCGTGGATGACGGCTCGAAAGACGGCACCTGGCGCGTGGCGCAGGAACTCGCCGCCGAGCACCCGGAGATCCGCATTTTCCAGCAGACCCCGAATCAGGGCAAAGGCGCGGCCCTGCGGCGCGCGGTCGCGGAGATGACCGGCGACCTCGCGATTTTTCAGGACGCCGATCTCGAATACGATCCGAACGACTACCCGCGGATGCTGCGCCCGATTCTCGATGGCCGCGCGGAGGTGGTTTTCGGCAGCCGTTTCGCGGGCGAAGAGCGGCGCGTGCTCTACTTCTGGCACTCGCAGGCGAACAACTTTCTCACGCTGCTCTCGAACATGCTCAATGACACGAACTTCACCGACATGGAGACGTGCTACAAAGCGTTCGTCGGCGCGGCGCTGAAGGCGATCCCGCTGGAGTCGAACCGCTTTGGCATCGAGCCGGAGATCGCGGCCAAGGTTGCGCGCAACCGGCTGCGCATGTTCGAGGTGCCGATCAGTTACAACGGACGGCGCTACGACGAAGGGAAAAAGATCACCTGGCGCGATGGGTTTGCGGCGCTCTGGTTCATTTTCAAATACCGCTTTTCGAGCAACTATTCCGATCCCGGCAAGGTCACGCTCGATGCGATGGAAGCGGCGCCGCAGTTCAACGAATGGATGTACGAAAGCGTGAAGCCGTGGCTCGGCGCGCGCGTGGCGGAACTCGGCGTGGGGCGCGGAAATCTGAGCAAGCACATTCGCAAGCACGAGCATGTGCTGCTCACGGATTACCGGATCGACTACCTCACGGAGCTTCAGCGGAAATGGGCGGATCAGCGCGACCTGCGGATCGGCAAACTCGATATGACGGCGCGCGCGGACTACGAGCTGCTCCGCGAATTCGCGCCGGACAGCGTGGTCTTTCTCAACGTGCTCGAGCACATCGAAGACGACCGCGCCGTGCTGCGAAGCCTGATGGACACAGTGCCCGCGGGCTGCCGTGTAATCGTGCTCGTGCCGTACAACATGGCGCTCTTCAGCGAATTCGACCGCGCGCTCGGGCACTTCCGCCGCTACGCGGAAGGCGAACTCGAAGGCAAAATGCGCGAGGCGGGCTTCGAGGTGGAGAAGCAGTTTTTCTTCAACAAATTCGGCATCTTTGCGTGGTACGTGGCGAACACGCTCGGCGGGCAGAAAGCGCTCAAGCCGTGGCAGCTCAAGCTCTACGGCAAGCTCACGCCGGTCTTCCGCGTGCTCGATGCGATCCTGCCGACGAGCGGGCTTTCGACCGTGGTGGTGGGACGCAAGCCAACAGCACCGGCAGCCGCGCCAATTTCCGAGCCCGCTCATGTCGGATAATACGGACGTCGACGCCGAGCGCGTCATCCGCCCGCAGAGCGGTTTCATCGCCATCGACTACGCGGAAATCTGGCGCTATCGCGAACTCTTCGGCTTCCTCGCGTGGCGCGACATCCTCGTGCGCTACAAGCAGACCTATCTCGGCGTCGCGTGGGTGGTGCTGCAGCCGGTCGTGACGATGGTTGTCTTCACCATTTTGTTCGGGCGCTTCGCGAAGTTTCCGACGAACGGTGCGCCGTACGAGATCATCACGTTCGCCGCGCTGCTGCCGTGGCAGTTTTTTGCGAACACGCTTTCTGAGAGCAGCAACTCGCTCGTGGCGTCGGCGCGCATCATCTCGCGCGTGTATTTTCCGCGGCTCATCATTCCGGCGAGCGTGGTGTGCAGCGGCGTGGTCGAGGCGGTGATCTCGCTCGCGATCCTTTTCGCGCTGATGCCGTGCTACGGCGTCGCCTTTCGCCCGACGCTTCTGCTGCTGCCGGTGTTTTTTTTGCTCACGTTTTTTGTCACGTTTGCCGCCGGGGCGTGGTTCAGCGCGCTGAATGTGAAGTATCGTGATGTGCGCTACATCGTTCCGTTCATCACGCGGCTGGGGATGTTCATCACGCCGGTCATGTTTTTGTGGAGGACGTGGGTGCCAGAAAAATGGCGGCTTTGGTTTTGCCTCAATCCGCTCGTCGGGATTATCGACGGTTTCCGCTGGTGCGTGCTGGGGCCGGGCTTCGAGCCTTACTGGCCGGGCTTCTGGCTGGGGCTGGCGGTGACGACGGTGCTGCTCGTCACGGGCATGATCTATTTTCGGAACACGGAAAAAACTTTCGCCGACGTGATCTGATGTCCGCGATCACTGTCAGCAATCTCGGCAAGCAGTACCGCCTCGGTGCGCAGGCGCACGACACGCTGCGCGATCAGCTTGCGGGCCTTTTTCGCGGCGGGGAAAAGCGCGCGCCGCAGACGTTTTGGGCTTTGAAGGACGTGAGTTTTGAAATCGAAAAGGGCGACATCGTCGGCGTGATCGGGCGCAACGGCGCGGGCAAATCGACGCTCTTGAAAATCCTCAG
>JANXSB010000090.1 GCA_025352865.1 Chthoniobacter sp.
GCGGGGCT
The DNA here is from genome assembly GCA_025352865.1 of Chthoniobacter sp. Lineage (GTDB taxonomy): Bacteria > Verrucomicrobiota > Verrucomicrobiia > Chthoniobacterales > Chthoniobacteraceae > Chthoniobacter. The sequence continues at coordinate 9 of JANXSB010000090.1, forward strand.
GGACATGGGCATCGTGAATGCGGGCCTGCTCGAAGTGTACGAGGAGATTCCAAAAGACCTGCTCGAACTCGTCGAGGACGTGCTGCTGAACCGCCGGCCCGACGCCACGGAGCGGCTCGTCACCTTCGGCGAAAACATGAAGCAGAAGGCCGGCGGCCCGGTGGAAAAGGCGACCGAGGAGTGGCGCAAGCTTTCTGTCGAGGAACGGCTCACGCATTCACTCGTCAAAGGCATCGACGCGTTTGTCGTCGCGGACACCGAGGAAGCGCGGCAGAAATACGACAAGCCGCTCAGCGTGATCGAAGGCCCGCTGATGGACGGGATGAACGTGGTTGGCGATCTTTTCGGCGCGGGGAAAATGTTTCTTCCGCAGGTCGTCAAATCGGCGCGCGTGATGAAGAAAGCGGTCGCGCATTTGCTGCCCTACATGGAGGCCGAAAAGGCGGCGACCATCGCCGCGGGCGGCGTCGTGAAGACGCAGGGGAAGGTGCTCATGGCGACGGTCAAAGGCGACGTGCATGACATCGGCAAGAACATCGTGGGCGTGGTGCTCGGATGTAATAATTACGACGTGATCGACCTCGGCGTGATGGTCTCGTGCGACAAAATCCTCGCCACCGCACGCGAGCTGAAGGTCGATGTCATCGGCCTCTCTGGGCTGATCACGCCATCGCTCGACGAGATGGTCCACGTCGCTCGCGAGATGGAGCGCACGGGGATGAAGCAACCGCTGCTCATCGGCGGCGCGACCACCAGCAAGGCGCATACGGCGGTGAAGATCGCCCAGCATTTCTCCCAGCCCGTCGTGCATGTGCTTGATGCGAGCCGGGCCGTGCCGGTCGTGAGCGCGCTCATCAGCGAAGAGCAGCGCGGCGCGTTTGCGGTCAAGAATCGCGAGGCGCAGGACCGCCTGCGCGCGACGCATTCTGGCACACGGCAGACGCTCATCCCGCTCGACGAAGCGCGCGCTCGTCGCACGCCGATCGCGTGGCGCGCGGAGGACATCGCGCAGCCGGAATTCACCGGCGTCCGCACGCTGTCGGACTTCCCGCTCGCCACGCTGCGCGAATACATCGACTGGACGCCGTTCTTTCATACGTGGGAGCTGCGCGGCGTTTACCCCTCGATCCTCACGCACGAAAAATACGGCGAGCAGGCGTCCAAACTTTTCGCCGACGCCAACGCATTGCTCGACCAGATCATCGCTGGCAAGCAGCTCACCGCGCAGGCCGTCTATGGTTTTTTCCCGGCGAACGCCATCGGCGACGACGTGCTGCTCTACACCGACGAAGCGCGCACGACGGAGTTGACGACGCTCCACTTCCTCCGCCAGCAGATCGCCAAGAAGGAAGGTGAACCCGATCAATCACTCGCCGACTTCATCGCGCCGCGCGACACGGCGCTACCCGATTACATCGCGGGCTTCGCTGTCACCACCGGCCACGGGCTCAAAGCCATCGTCGAAAAATTCCAGGCCGATCTTGACGACTACAACGCCATCATGGCCGAGGCGTTGGCGGACAGGCTCGCCGAAGCCTTTGCCGAATGCCTGCACAAGCGAGTCCGCGACGAATGGGGATTTGGCAAAACGGAAAATCTTACGACCGACGAATTGATCGCCGAAAAGTATCGCGGCATCCGTCCCGCCGCCGGCTATCCCGCGTGCCCGGACCACACGGAAAAGGGCACGCTCTGGCAGCTCCTCGACGTGGAGAAAACGCCTGCATCAAGCTCACCGAATCCTTCGCCATGTGGCCCGGCAGCAGCGTCAGCGGGCTCTACTTCGCGCATCCGCAGGCGCGCTACTTCGGCCTCGGCAAAATCGACCGCGATCAGGTGCTCGACTACCACCTGCGCAAAGGGATGACCGTGCAGGAGGTCGAGCGCTGGCTCGGGCCGAATCTCAACTACGACCCCGCGGCACCAGCGAGCGCGGGCTGCGCGTGCGGTGTGGTGCATTGAGGCACCGCTAAGGATTCGCGCAGGTCAGGAATATCTTGCGACCCGGCTTGCGCGGGCTTTGTCTCGACGCCTTTCCCGATCCATGAAAATTCCCCGCCTCGTGCTCTGCGCGCTGATCGTCCCCATTTCGCTTTGCGCGCAGACGGTGCTGGTGAAGCCGTATGTGCAGCCGGGGAATGGGAGCACTTTGCAGGGGACGGATGTGAAGGTGATCGCGTGGGTGACGGAGCAGAAGCCGGCGGAGTATGTGCTGGAGTTTGCGGTCACGGGCGGGCCGATGCGGACGGCGAAAGTGGAACGGGTGGCGCTGGATTTTCAGCCGCCGAAACTGCCGCCGCCGAAGGCCACACCGATCATGGCGAAGCCGGGCACGCCGGCACCCGCGACGCCGGCTTCGCCTTTCTCCACGCCGAGCGGGAAGCTGCCGCTCGCGCCGCTGGGCAATGTGCCGGTGACGCTGGAGGATTTGCGGAGGGACATCATCCACGAGGCGTCGCCGGTGATCCCGGAGAAGGAGCAGCACTTTTTCAAATACGCGGCGACGCTCACGGAGTTGCCGTTTGACAGCGAGGTGACGTACCGCGTGCGGGTCGGCGCGACGGTGGTGCAGGAGGCGAAAGTGCGGACGCGGGCGAGTGCGGGAAAGCCGGTGAAATTCGTGATGATCGGCGATCTGGCGAATGGGTCGAAGGAGCAGAACGCGGTGGCGTTTCAGATGTTCCGGGTGAAGCCCGATTTCCTCGTGGTGCTGGGCGACATCGTTTATTCTGCGGGGCGGGTGAGCCAGTACATGCACCATTTCTGGCCCACGTACAACAACCCGCCGGAGACCAGCGCGAAGGCCGGTGCGCCGCTGATGCAGACGATTCCGTTTTATCCCGTGATCGGGAATCACGACGCCGACATGGCGAAGCTGCCGGAGACGCCGGATGCGTTTGGCGCGTTTTATTTTTTCCACGGGCCGCTGAATGGGCCGGGCCTCGGGCCGTGGAATACGCCGCTGGGGAAAGACCCAAAAGTGGCGGCGAAATTCCGCGTGGACGCGGGCGCGAGCTTCCCGGCGCTGTGCGAGTATTCGTTCGATTACGGGCCCGCGCATTTCCTGATGCTCGACACGAACAGCTACAATACCGCGAGCTTCATGCAGCTCGCGCCGTGGGTGGAAAAGGATCTCAAGGAATCGAAGCAGCGGTGGAAATTCGTGTGCATGCACGCGCCCGCGTTTCACACCTCGCCGCAGCATTACACGGAGCAGAAGATGCGGCTGCTGGAGCCGATCTTCGAGGCGAACGGCGTGGACATCGTCTTCGCCGGGCACGTCCACAATTATCAGCGCTCGAAGCCGCTGCTGTTCAAACCGAACCCGCCGGCGCGCGATCCGAAGGGGCGCGTGAATGGCGACTTCACGTTCGATGAGGAGTTCGACGGCGTAACGGGGACGGTGCCGAAAGGGATCATCCATGTCGTCACCGGCGGCGGCGGCGCGTCGCTCTACAACGCGAAGGATTTTGAGAAAACGGTCGCGCAATTGCAGAAGGACAATCCGGGGAATTACGTGCCGCTGACGGCGAAGTATGTGGCGGACAAGCTCTCGTTTTCGTTCATCGAACTGAGCCCGAATGAACTGGTGCTGAAGCAGATCAGCATCGAGGGCGCGGAGCTGGATCGCATCCGCATCACGAAGGGCGCGCGGTAGGGACGGCACTCCGTGCCGTCCGCGAACGTGATGACGTGAACGCGGGCGGAAAGACGTTCGCCCACCGCCTCGCTGGCGCTTGCCCGGCGGACGGCACGGAGTGCCGTCCCTACCGCCGCTGGCGATGTCGCCTACTTTTTCAGCAGCCCGCGTTTTTCCATCCACTCGGCGGCGCGCGCGGGCCAGGTGGTGACGGCGTGGGCGCTGGGGCGCAGGCCGTAGCCGTGGCCGCCGTCGGGATAAAGGTGCAGCTCGCAGGGCACCTTCGCGGTCTTCAGCGCGAGCGAGTAAACGTAGGCGCTTTCGACATGGACGGGATCATCCTGCGTCATGGCGATGAAGGCGGGTGGCGTCTGCGCGGTGACTTTGATTTCCGGCGCGAGCGTGTCGCCGCCGTCCTTGAGCGTGAGGTAGGCGGGGTAGATGAGGATGGTGAAATCCGGGCGGCAGCTTGTTTTGTCCGCGTCGTCGAGCGGCTCGTAGGTGCGCGTGTCGAAGCCCGTACTGACCGCCGCGGCGAGATGTCCGCCCGCGGAGAAACCGAGCACGCCGAGGCGCTGCGGATCGAGCCCGAGTTCCTTCGCGCGAGAGCGCACGAGCCCGAGCGCGCGCTGCGCGTCCTGGAGCGGGGCGGTGTGCTTTTCGAGGCCCGCGCGGCGCGGCACGCGGTACTTCAGCACGATGCCGGTGACGCCGATGGAGTTCAGCCAGTCGGCGACTTCCGTTCCTTCCAGATCCCACGCGAGAATATTGTAGGCACCGCCCGGACAGATGACGACCGCCGCGCCGGTGTCCTTGTCTTTCGGCGGAGAGAAAATGGTCATCGCCGGCTGCGCGACATTGCCGAGCCGCATCAGCCGCTTCCCGCCGACGAGCCCGTCCGTCGGTTTCGTCGTATCCACCTCCGCGCCGATGCCGCCCTTTTCTCCGGGCGCTTCATTCGGCCAAAGGCGGATCGGCTCCGGTGGCTCGGCGCAACGTGCGGCGACGGGCAGGAGGACGGTGAGCGTGAGGGCGGCGAGGAGGGTTTTCATGCGAGTGAAAGCAATGGCCGACAGCGCGCGCGCAAGCAAGAGCGCGGTGCGCGAGGTGTTTCTGCGCGGTGTTTCTAAATCCTGTTCATCCCGCAAATCCTGTCTAAAAAAAGAAGTCCCCATGACCAAACCCGAGATCATCCAGCGCCTCCTCGACCCCGGCATCATCGCCATCATCCGCGCCGATTCCCCGGATGCGCTGCTGCGCGCCGCCGAGGCGCTGCTCGCGGGCGGCGTCACCGCGATGGAGGTCACCATGACCACGCCGAACGCGCTCCAGGTCATCGGCGATGTCGCCGCGAAATTTGGCGACCGCGTGCTCATGGGCGTGGGCAGCGTGCTCGACGCGGAAACGGCGCGCGCGGCGCTGCTCGCGGGCGCGGAGTATGTCGTCACGCCGGTCACGCGGCCCGAGGTCATCCGCCTGTGCAACCGCTACGGCAAGCCCATCGCCTGCGGCGCTTTCACGCCCACGGAATGCCTGCTCGCCTACGAATCCGGCGCGGATTTTGTGAAGCTCTTCCCCGCCGACCAGGCCGGCCCGGCTTACATCAAAAACATTCTCGCGCCGCTGCCGATGCTCCAGATCATTCCGACCGGCGGTGTCACGCCGGAGACGGCGGGCGCGTTTTTGCAAGCGGGATGCGTGGCCCTCGGCGCAGGCTCCGCGCTGGTCTCGCGCGAGGTGCTGGCGAAACGCGACTGGAAAGCACTCACGCAGCGCGCGAAGGATTTTGTGAAAGCGGTGCGTGCCGCGAAAAAGTAAGCCGTCGGTGACGGGTGCCCGATCGTCCGCACCGGCGTGCGGCAAAGAACCTGACAAAGCGGCGCGCGTTCGCTACATCGCGCGGATGCCCGACATCCCGCCGCGACACCGCCTCGACCTGACCATTGCCGCGTCCGGCGTCGTCCGCGCATGACGGTGGGCGCGGCGGAATACGATGTGGCGGTGGTCGGCGCGGGGCCGGGCGGGAGCGCGGCGGCGCTGGCGCTGAGCCGGGGCGGGTTGCGCACGGTGATTTTGGAAAAGGCGGTGCCGCCGCGCTACAAGACGTGCGGCGGCGGACTGCTCGGGCGCACGCTCGATCTTCTCCCGCTCGATGTGCGCGCAGTGGTGGAGCGCGAGTGCTTTTCCGCGGAGCTGCATCATCACGGGCCGGCGCTGAGTTTCGCCACGCAGCGCGAGCGGCCCGTGGTTTCGATGGTCATGCGGGATCGCTTCGATCATCTGCTCACCGCCGCCGCGCAGGACGCGGGTGCGACGCTGCTGGCGGGTGCGCCGGTGGTGTCGGTCGCGGCGCGTGCGGATGGAGTGGAGTTGAAAACGAAAGCGGGTGCCGTCAGCGCGCGTTTCGTTATTGGCGCGGATGGCGTGGGCAGTGTGGTCGCGCGGCAGTGCGGGCTGCCGGAATTGCGCGATGTGATCCCCGCGCTGGAGTGCGAGGTCACGGTCGATGCGGCGCAGTTTGAAAAATTCCGCCACGCGGCGCGCTTTGATTTCGGGCTCACGCCGCACGGCTACGCGTGGGTTTTTCCAAAGCGCGAGCATCTCTCCATCGGCGTGCTCACCACGCGGCGCGGCTCGTGCAATCTGAACGCCGAATACGCCCGCTACCTCGCGCAGCTCGGCCTCGCGGGCCCGCTCCGCGAGGAGCGCCACGGCTACATGATCCCGCTCCGTCCTCGCGCGCGGATGTTCGACGCGCCGCGCGTGCTGCTCATCGGCGACGCCGCCGGGCTCGCCGATCCGCTCATGGCGGAGGGCATCTCCGGCGCGATCCGCAGCGGCCAACTCGCCGCGCGGGCGATCCTCGAAAACGGCTTCGACGACCGCGCCACGCGCCGCGCCTATCGCGCGCATCTCGGCTCCACGCTGCTGCCCGAGCTGCGCATCGCCCGCGTGCTCGCGCGGTTGATCTACGATTCGTCCCGCGCCCGCACCTGGCTGCTCGCGCGCCACGGCCAGCGGCTGAGCGAGCTGCTCACGCGCGTGGTCATGGGCGAAACCAGCTACCGCGCGACGCTCGGCGAGCCGCGCAATTATTGGAAGCTGCTCGCCGCGCGCTGAAAGTGCCGGTTAAGCTCCCGCCGTCCCCATGAGCGCGCCGCACCGTCCATTCCTCCGTCGCTTCACGCTGGCGCTGCTGGGGATGCTTCTGCTCATGGCGGTGGTCTTTGCTGGGTTGGGGTGGATGGTCGCGCGAGACTATAAGTTCCCTTGGGTGAGCAATGCACTTGGCGACGAGAAGTTCATTCGCTTGTGGCATTGGTATTCTGGTTTCATGGAGAGCGTGATGCCCGGTGATAGGGATGGGGACTTGGTTTGCGATGGGGCGGAGTTATTCGAGGGCACCGATCCGAATAATCCGATGAGCCTCTCGGAGGTGGCAGGCCCCTGTCGTCCCGACAGTGTCATTCATCCCACCATTATTCCCTATTGCGGAGAGCGAATGGCCACGCGTTGGATGCAGGGAGTCGATCCAAGGGGTACGAGTACGAGGCGATGGCCGCGAGGATTTCATGCCGTCGTATCTGCGGATCAACCGATCTTGCTGGCGAAGGATGGAGCCGGGGCACCGACGAAAGGGCCGTTGGTGGTGCCGGTGAGTGAGAGCGGGGAGTTGGAGTTTGACATTCTCGCTGAGCGAGCATTTGGAGCAGTGCTTTTGGATTTTCGAAATCCAGCGACCAAGGAAAGTTTCGGGTGGTTGCGTGTTTGGTGTCTTGGATGGCGGACGGCACCGGTCCCCGTTTCGATCGATGGTGGCTCTCCCGACGTGGCTTTCCATAACTGGGTAAAATGGCCGGATTCCTATCAGGATGCATACAAGATGAAATGGGTGGCTCCCGTTGGTTGGACGGGTGGCTACGTCATCGAGGCAGCTCGTGAGCAGGGTGATGAGAGGTGGCAGCCAATACATTGGGAGGAGTCGGCGCAAACGGAGTGGTCATTCGGTTTTCAAAATTTGGAAGATTTCCCCGACTACACCGGCCCGCTGAAATTCCGCGTCGTGCCGGTGAGCGCGACGCCGCCGTGACAGGCGCGGATGGCCCGTCAGATCGACTTGCGGCCCTGAAACTTCGCGAGGATCGCCTTCGTCTCATGCGCGCGGTGGCGCTGCTGCGAACCTTGCGGCGGTGTGGCGGCGTCTTGCGCGCCGGGTTTCGCGGCGGGCCGCGTCTTCGCTTTTTTGCTGGGGCGCTGGGGCATGGGCGGGACTTTTCTCCGCGCCTACGCGCCGGGCTTTTTCAGCGCGTCGAGCCCGCTCGGCTTGGCCCCACCGCCCCCTCCGGCACCGCTCGCGCCTTGGGTGGCTTTGCGCAGCGATTTCTCAAACTCCTGCTCGAACGGGCTGCCCGTATAGACCAGCGCGCCCGTGGTATCGAAGACAAACACACGCGGAATTCCGCTGAAGGAGATCGGGCTGTTGACGCCCTGGGTGATCGTGTAGGTGAGCTTGTTTTTCTTCACCACGTCCATCACCTCGGCGTCCGTGCCGGCCTGCGAATGCGCGCCGAAGACGAGCAGCTTCTCCTTGTAGTGCTTCGCGATTTTCTCGATGTCGGGCAGGCTCGCGAGGCACGGCCCGCAGTGGATGCCCCAGGCGTCGATGAGCACGGCTTTGCCCGCCGCGTCGGCGAGCGTGACCTGCGGGCCGGTGATGTAGGCGCCGAGCTTGAACTGGCTGAGCTGGGCGGATGGCGTGGCCTCGGCGGCGCGGAGGGTGACCGCGGCGACGAGGAGGGTGAGGGAAACGAGGATCGCTTTCATGGGGCGGGAGCGTAGGACGCGGCGGCGGCAATGCAAGCCCGTGCCGACGCAGTTTCGGCGTTACCAGCGGGTCGCCTTTGACTCAGGATGCGCGCATGCCCCTCCAACCCACCGACAAAAAACCGGGGGATGGCCGCTTCGCGCAGACGCGCTGGAGCATCGTGGTCACGGCGGCGGAGGGCGATCCGGCGAAGGCGCGCAAGGCGCTGGAGCATCTTTGCTCGACTTACTGGTATCCGCTCTACGCGTTCGTCCGCCGCGAGGGGCACGGCGCGCACGATGCGCAGGATTTGACGCAGGAGTTTTTCGCACGGCTGCTGGAAAAGAACTGGCTCGGGGCGGTCGATCCGCAGAAGGGGATGTTCCGTTCGTGGCTGCTCGCGGCGATGCGGCACTTCCTGGCGAATGAATGGGATCGTGCGCACCGGCTGAAACGCGGCGGCGGGCAGGCGGTGCTTTCCCTCGACGCGGAGGATGCGGAGACGCGCTACGCGATCGAGCCCGCGGATCGCATGACCGCCGACCGCATCTACGAGCGCCGCTGGGCGCTGACGCTGCTGGAGCAAGTGCTGGCGCGGCTCCGGCGGGAGTTCGCGGCGGCGGGACGCGCGGCGCTTTTCGACGGACTCAAAGGCGCGCTGACCGGCGAGAAGGTGGCGTATGCGGAAATCGCCGCGCGCCTGCATCTGAGCGAAGGCGCGGTGCGCGTGGCGGTGCATCGGCTGCGGCTGCGCTACCGCGATCTGGTGCGCGCGGAGATCGCGGAGACGGTGGCGGGCGAGGAGGAGATTGATGCGGAGGTGCAGCATCTTTTCGCCGCGCTCGCCGGATGATTTATGAAAAAGCCGGTAACAATTTTCGCGGCGCGCTTCTGAAATAGGTGAACCCACTTTTTATGGAAACAAACCGCACCTGTCCCCAATGCCAGCAACCTCTCTCCGCCGACGCGCCCGACGGTCTCTGCCCGCAATGCCTGATGCGCGCAGCATCCGGCCCGCCGCCGAGCGCCGCGGGCGACGGGCTGCCGGGCGAGATCATCGACATCGGTGATCCCGCGGAGGTCGCGAAAAAGCTGCCACAATTCGAGATCATCGAACTGCTCGGGCGCGGCGGGATGGGCGTCGTCTATAAGGCGCGGCAGCTTCAACTCGACCGTCTCGTCGCGCTGAAAATCCTGCCGCCGGTCGATGCGCTCTCACCGGATTTCGTCGCGCGCTTTACCCGCGAAGCCCGCGCGCTCGCCAAGCTGAACCACGCGAACATCGTCACCGTCCACGACTTCGGCGAGACGGGCGGGCTTTACTACATCGTCATGGAGTACGTGGATGGCGCGAACCTGCGGCAGCTCCTCGAAGCGCGGAAGCTCACGCCCGTCGAGGCGCTGGCCATCGTGCCGAGGATTTGCGACGCGCTCGAATACGCGCATGACGAGGGCCTCGTGCATCGCGACATCAAGCTCGGCATCTGCGGCGAGCACGGCGGCGACCCCGACAGCGTGAAGTTCTGCCACCGGCTCGGCCTCGCCTACGTCTCCTGCTCCCCGTTCCGCGTCCCCGTCGCCCGCCTCGCCGCCGCCCAGGCCGCGATCGA
>JANXSB010000113.1 GCA_025352865.1 Chthoniobacter sp.
GCCACGCCGCTCGATCCGCGGCATCGGCTTGTCACCACGAAATACAATCCGGCGCGCACTTGGACGCCGGAAAACGCCGTCGGCATCGGTGGCGCTTACATGTGCATTTACGGCATGGAAGGGCCGGGCGGGTATCAGTTCGTGGGCCGCACCGTGCAGTGCTGGAACACCTGGCGCTCGACGAAAGATTTCGTAGCGGGCAAGCCGTGGCTGCTGCGGTTCTTCGATCAGGTGCGGTTCTATCCGGTGAGCGCGGAGGAGTTGCTGAAACATCGCGCCGACTTCCTGCACGGGCGCTTCAACGTGCGCGTCGAGGAGACGACTTTCCGACTCGCGGAGTATCAGGCGTTTCTCGACGCGAATGCGGAATCCATCGCCGCGTTCCGCCAAACGCAGCGCGCGGAGTTTGCCGCCGAGCGCGAGCGCTGGGCGGCGGCAGGGCAGAACGTCGTGGAGACTGAACCGGAGCCGGAAGCCCCGCGCGCGGAGATCGATCTCCCCCCGGGCGGGCGCATCGTGGCGGCGGATTTGCCGGGGAGTGTGTGGCAGTTGCTGGTGGGTGAAGGCGATGCGGTCGCGGAAGGCGACAAGCTGCTCATCCTCGAATCGATGAAAATGGAAACCGCGATCCTCGCGCCCGCGAGCGGAACCGTGCTGCGTGTGCTTTGCGCGCAGGGCCGCACCGTCGAACCCGGCCAGCCGCTGCTCGTGCTGGTGGAAGGAACGGAGGAGGGTCACGCAAAGACGCCAAGGCGCAAAGGTTCGGAGGAGAAGTGATCGCGATGAAGCATTTGCGTGCGGCTCCTCTGCTTTGCGCCTTGGCGTCTTTGCGGGAGCCACTGCTCTTTTTCTAAATGATTCAATCATGGACCTGACGAAAATTGATTTCACCATTCCGACGCTGCGGCGGCTTTACCGCGACGGCGCGGCGACCGTCGCCGACGTGCTCGACGAGGCGTTGCGGCGCGCGGCGCAGCCGCACGTTTGGATTTCGCTGCTCTGCCGCGAGCATGTCATGGCCTTCGCGGAAAAGTTGTCGCCCGTGGACCTCGACAAGCTGCCGCTCTACGGCGTGCCGTTCGCGATCAAGGACAACATCGACCTCGCAGGCGTGCCGACGACAGCGGCGTGTCCCGAGTTTGCGTTCACGCCCGCGCGGTCGGCGACAGTCGTCGAGCGGCTCATCGCAGCGGGCGCGATTCCGATTGGGAAAACGAATCTCGATCAATTCGCGACGGGCCTCGTCGGCACGCGCACGCCGCACGGCGCGTGCGCGTCCGTCTTTGATCCACGCTACATCTCCGGCGGATCAAGTTCGGGTTCTGCGGCGGCGGTGGCGTCGGGCATGGTGTCGTTCGCACTCGGGACCGACACTGCGGGATCGGGGCGCGTCCCGGCGGCTTTCAATCACATCGTCGGGCTCAAGCCGAGCAAGGGCGTGCTCAGCACGCGCGGCGTTTTCCCCGCCTGCCGCTCGCTCGATTGTGTGTCGATCTTTGCCGGTAGTTGCCACGATGCGCGCGCGGTGTTCGATGTCGCTGCCGGCTCGGACGTGGAGGATGCGTTTTCGCGCACGTTGACCGACGGCGCGCTGCCGGACGCGCCGCGTTTCGGTGTTCCAAAAGCCGGGCAACTCGAGTTTTTCGGCGACGCCGAATCCGCGCGCCTTTTCGAGGAAGCCGCCGCGCGCATGAGCGCGCTCGGAGCGCAGTGGGTAGAGATTGATTTCACGCCGTTCCGCGACGCGGCGGCGCTGCTCTACGCCGGGCCGTGGGTCGCGGAGCGGCGGCACGCGCTCGGCGATTTTTTCACTCAGCACGGCGACGCGATGGACCCGACGGTGCGTGCGATCATCGGCGGCGCAGACAAATACAGCGCGGTCGAGGCGTTCGATGCCGCTTACAAATTGCAGGCGCTCGCCGTCGCGGCGCGGGGCGAGTGGGCGAAGATGGACGTGCTGCTGCTGCCGACGGCGGGGACGACCTACACGATCGAGGAAGTGCAGGCCGACCCGATCCGCCTGAACTCGAATCTCGGCTGCTACACGAACTTCGTGAACCTTCTCGACCTCGCCGCCATTGCCGTGCCCGCAGGCTTTCGCGGCGACGGGCTGCCGCTCGGCGTGACGCTCATGGCCCCCGCATTTTCCGACCGCGCCCTGCTCGCGCTCGGCGACAAACTCCACCGCGCGCTCGGCGGTTTCATCGGAATCACGACCGCGCAGATTGCGGATCAACCTGTCGTCGCGCCACCGTCCGCGCGCGAAATCCGGCTCGCTGTCGTTGGCGCGCATTTGAGCGGGATGCCGCTGAATCATCAGCTCACCACCCGCGGCGCGCGCCTCGTCGCGACCACCCGCACCGCGCCAAAGTATCGCCTTTACGCCCTCGCGAACACCACCCCGCCCAAGCCCGGCCTCGTGCGTGGGAGCGAGCCGCAGGTGCATGGCATCGAACTTGAAGTGTGGGCGATGAGCGAAGCCGCCTTCGGTTCCTTTGTCGCGGAGGTGCCCGCACCCATGACCATCGGCACCGTCGAACTCGCCGACGGCTCGCTCGTGAAAGGCTTCGCCTGCGAGCCCTGCGCCCTCGACGGCGCTGTGGAAATCACCGCTCACGGCGGCTGGCGTCGCTACCTCGCAGCGTGCTGAATCGCGAGCCAGCGAACCCACACGGCCCCCTGTCCGCCAATCACTCCCGGAAATTTTTGAAGCCAAGCGTGATTTCAAAGTCGCGGCTCCGGCAGAAAGCGATGACCTCCTGCAGCTCGTCGCGCTTTTTTCCCGTCACGCGAATCTGCCGCTCCTGCAGCGCGCTTTGCACTTTGAAATCCGCCGCCTTGATCGCTTTCACGATCTCCTTCGCCTTCTCGCCGTCGAGACCCTGCTTGATGATGAAGTCCTGCGTGGCGTGGCCGAGCGGTGAGATCGCCGGGTCTTTCCGCTCCACGTTGCGGAGGTCGATGTTCCGTTTGGCCAGCTTGCCGATGACCATTTCGTGCAGGCTCTTCAGCCGCGTGCCATCCTCGGCCTTGAGTTCGATCTTCGATTCCTTCTCGTTCCATTCGATCGACGCCGGGCTGCCTTTGAAATCGAACCGCGTCGCCAGCTCCTTGCGCGCCTGATTGATGGCGTTGTCGATTTCCTGTTTGTCGATTTCCGAGACGATGTCGAAGGAGGGCATGGCGGCATACAGACTAGCGGCGGGCGCGAGAGGCGCGCAACACACCAGCGCAAACATCTCCTGCTGGCAAAAGGCGCGGGCTCGCTCACGCAGCTTGCGCGACAAGCCCGCCTCACGCCAGACGCCGGAGCAGAGCGGTCGCGGCGGCAGTGAGTTCGGCGGCGGTGCCGGGGCGGAAGGGCGGAAGTTCGAGGAGTTTCGGCACGACCAGCGCGGCGTATTCGCCGGCGTCGTAGGCTTTGGGATCGGTGACGTAGCCGACGAAATCCTCGGTGTAGCCGACGGCGAGCGTGGCGGGAAACGGCGAGTCGCGGCGGATCGCGAGGCCGTAGTAGCTGTAAAGCTCGGCGGGGTGAAAGAGCAGCGCGAGTTCGCCGAGACGCACGGCGGTGAGCGGCGCGGTCAGCGCGTCGCCCGCAGGGCCGGCTTTTTCGGCGGCATCGAACCACGCTTTCGCAAAGCCGGCATCGACCCACTCGCCGCTCGCGCATTCCGCTGGGACGCGGCGGTAGCGGTCGAGCCATTCGCGCTGCCGGTCGAGGTCGAAGGGAAGTTTCACTTCGCTGCGGACGATGCGGAGTTCATCGGCCTTGATGTAGCGGCCATGCGTCGTGGCGTGATGCAGCGAGGCATAGACGGCCTCGGCGGTTTTTTCCGCATCGCCGATCCAGCCATCCGCGGGCGGGCCGGCGCCGGGGTTCACGTCGCCGATGTGGCCCTGGAGAAAGGCGGGATCCACCCCGTCGCGCTCGCGCATTTTCCGGGCGACGAGGCCGGGCCAGTCGGGGCCGGCCTGGTCGTCGCCGTAGCACACGGGATGCGCGCAGAAGTGATACCAGAGCAGCGGCGGCTTCGGTTTTTCGCGCATGAAGGTGAGCGCGTGCAGCGTGGTGTCGAGCCAGCGCTCGGCGTCGGTCGAGGTGGGGCCGAAGTCCGCGTCGGTGCGCCACGTTTTCACGGTGCGGTTGAAATTCGCGCCGGTCGCGCGCTCGGTGCCGAGCAGCACCTCGGCGGGCGCGAGGTCTTTCATCGCCGCCTGCGCCGCCTCCACGCAGCGCTGTCCGATGGCCGGCAGCCACTCGCGCGGCACCGCGCCCCATTGGAGGAAAAAGCGGATCGTCGGCATCGAGTGCGTGTGGGTGCAGGTGACGCGCACATTTTCCGCCGCCACGCCGGTGGCCTGCGCGACGGCCTGCTGCGCGCCGCGCGCGAACTCCGCCGAGATCGTGATGAGATCGAGCACGAGGATGACGACCGTGGTTTCACCGAGGCGCAACGCGAGTGCGCGCACCCGGCTCGCGTCGCGGATGCCGGCGATTTTCCGCTCCTGGCCGACGGCGCGATGGAAGCCCGCCAGCTCGATACCGAGCGGCGGCGTGAGGTCGGCGATTCCTTCTCCAGCTTCAAGCATGGCGGAGGATGGAAGACGCGGGATCGGGAAGTCGAGCCAAAGTTCCGGCTCCCAACGCGGCGCTGCCACATTGCGTTCGGCACTTCGCGTTTGCTAAACATGCACCCGACGCAGAACCGCGTCGGTAAACTCCTCACATCCGATTCGTCATGAAAAATGCCGCCGTCCTCGCCCTCCTCGGCCTTGCCTCCCTCAGCACGGTCCACGCGCAGCCCCGCCAGCACCCCGATGCTCCCCTGCCCGATGGCGTGACCTTGAAAGACGCGCAAGGCCGCGACAACGGCGTGCGCTTCGTGGACATCAACGGTGACGGCCAGGAGGACATCGTCTTTTCCAACCACGAACGCTACGGCGTCTATCTCTACAACGATGTGGAGCGCAAGAACCTGGGCTGGACCATCGGCTGGCCGCACGTCATCCGCGAAGGCCGGGCGGGCGATACGAACGCGCTGCCGTTGACGACGGGCAAGGACGTGACTTTCAAAGACGGCGCGATGTGGGTGAAAGGCGTGAAGACCATGACCTACGCCGAGCTGTGCCGTCCGCCCGCGCCGCCCGCGCGCACGCCGCAGGAGTCGCTGAAGGCGCTGCATGTGAAAGCGGGCTTCGTGGCGGAACTCGTCGCGCACGAGCCGCTGGTGCAGGATCCGATCTTTGTGGATTGGGACGCGCGCGGGCGCATGTGGGTCGTGGAGATGGCCGACTACCCATTTCACGAGCACGGCGGCGAGACGCATACGGGTCGGGTGAAAGTGCTCGAAGACACGGACGGCGACGGCCTCTACGACAAGGCCACGGTCTTCCTCGACGGCCTCACGTATCCCACCGGCCTCGCGTGCTGGAAAAACGGCGTCTTCGTCGCCAGCGTGCCCGAGGTTTTTTTCGCCGAGGACACCGATGGCGATGGCAAGGCCGACAAGCGCACGCCGATTCTGCAAGGCTTCACCGAGGGCAATCCGCAGCATCTCGTGAACGGTTTCGCGTGGGGACTCGACGGCTGGCTCTATGGCGGCAATGGCGACAGCGGCGGCCTCGTCACCGACGTGAGCACGGGCAAAAAACACGATCTCAGCGGACGCGACTTCCGCTTCAATCCGCGGACGGGCGAGTTCCAACTGCAATCCGGCCAGGCGCAGTATGGCCGCTGGCGCGATGACTTCGGCAACTGGTTCGCCAACAACAACAGCAACCTCGGCTGGCATTACTTTCTCGAAGACCGCTACCTCGCGCGCAATCCGCAGCTCGCCGTGCCCACGGTGCGGCAGGACCTCAACGGCGGCGGCACGCACATCTTTCCCGTGAGCACGCCGCTCCGCCGCCTGAATCAGCCCGACTCCGTGAACACGCTCACCTCCGGCTGCAACCCGATGCCGTATCGCGACACGCTCTTCGGCGCGGACTTTGCGCGCAGCATTTTCATCTGCGAACCGGCGAACAACCTCGTGCATCGCGAGGTGCTCGAACCCGACGGCATCACTTTCAAAAGCCATCGCGCCGCCGACGAGGCGGAGAGCGAATTCCTCGCCAGCGAGGATCATTGGAGCCGCTTCACGCAGGCGCGCACGGGGCCGGACGGCGCGCTCTATGTCGTGGATTTCTACCGCCTCATTCTCGAACACCCCGAGTGGATTCCGCAGCAAATGATCGAGCATCTCGACCTCCGCGCCGGCAGCGACATGGGCCGCATCTATCGCATCCGTCCCACCGGCACCAAGCCCCGCGCCGTGCCGCCGCTCGCCACGATGACCGACGGCGAACTCGGCAAAATGCTGGAGTCGCCGAACGGCTGGGCGCGCGACACCGCGCAGCGGCTGCTCATCGAACGCGACGCGAAGTGGAGCAGCGATGTCCTTTCCGGCGACCTCGCCGCGCAGGTGCAGCAGCTCTGGACCATGCACACGCTCGGCACCTTGAAACCGGCGCTCCTGCAAAACGCGATGCGCGACAAAAACGCCCCGCTCCGCGAACACGCCGCGCGCCTCGCCGAAAACTACCTGAAGGACGAAGCCGTCCTGCAAAGCCTGTGCGAACTCGCCAATGACGACGATGTGCGCGTGCGCGTGCAGGTCGCCTTTTCGCTCGGCGAAAGCCAGGACGCCCGCATCGCCGCCGTGCTCAGCGCGCTCGCGAAACGCGATGCCGCCACGCCGGGCATGCTCGTGGCGCTGCTCAGCTCCGCCCCCGGCCACGCCGAGGCCGCGCAGTGGCAGGCCATGCTCAAAGGCGAGCGCAAAGCCAGCAACACACCGCCGCCGCCGAAGATCGTCACGAACACCAATCCCGATCGCGACAAGGTCGTGAAAGCCTACGCCGGCGTCGCCGCGCTCACCGGCGATGCCGCGCGCGGGCACGCGCTTTACACCGCCGTCTGCTCCGCGTGCCATCGCTTGAAAAACGAAGGCAGCGAGATCGGCCCCGACCTCGGCACCATCGCCGCCAAGCCCACGGAACAACTGCTCGAAGCCATCCTCGATCCCAGCCGCGCCGTGGAGCAGCGCTACCTCGCGCACACCGTCACCCTGCGGGACGGGAAACAGCTCACGGGCATGATCGCCGAGGAAACCGCGAACAGCATCACCCTCAAGCTCGGCGGTGCCACGGAAGTCATCCTGCGCAGCACCATCGCGAAGAACGAAGCCAGCGCGAAGTCGCTGATGCCCGATGGCCTGGAAAGCCTCCTGACTCCGCAGCAGGTGGCCGATGTGCTGGCGTGGATTCGGGCGAAGTAACCACGCCATCCCTTGCCAAATTTCTCCCTCTCGCAATTCGCCCGCGTTGCGCCACCGTTCGGCACCGTCGCGTGAAATTCCTCCCGCTCCTCCCACTTCTGCTCGCTGCCCAGGCCTTTGCCGCGGACTCGATTCTCGTCACGAACCCCAGCTTTCAGGCGGATAACTTCCCCGCATATCCCGGCTACCGCGGCGGCAGCAATCCGGCGGCGATCACCGGATGGGGCGGCGGCGGCGGCATCAATGGCAGCGACCTCGGCGCGGGCACGCCGTTCGCGGACAATGGCGCGGTGGCCGATGGCACGCGCGTCGCGTTCATCCAGGGCGCGGGCTCGCTCACGCAGACGCTGAACGGCTTCGAGGTCGGGCAGCGCTACTGGGTGCAGGTGTGGATGAATGCGCGCAACTGCTGCGGCGATCAGCCGAAAGTCAGCGTCACCCTCGCCGGGCAAACCTTGCTTTCGGCGACACAGATCGCGCCCGTCGGCGGCACGTCGCCATACTACCTCGCGAATTTTGCATGGACGGCCACAGCCTCGACGGGGCTGCTCTCGATCAATTCGCAACCGGCGGCCGGCGGCGATGCGTCGGCGGTGTTTGATGCGGTCGCCGTCATCAAGCGCGGGACGAGCGAAGTGGTGATCGCGAATCCAAGTTTCGAGGCGAGCGGGCAGAGCATCACGGCACCCGGCTACTACGCGAATATCGCGGGCTGGTCCGTCATCGGCAGCGGCGGGCAAACCGGCATCAGCTCAGCCGGCGGAACGTTTTTCGACAACGGCCTCGTGCCCGACGGGAGCAATGTTCTTTTTCTGCAAAACACGAACGCCGTGCAGCCCATCGGCGTGCAGCAATCGATCGCCGGACTCGTGCCGGGGCAGACGTACCGGCTCACGCTGCGCTACAACTCGCGCATCACCGGCGACGATGCGCGGCTGCGCGTGACCATCGACGGACTGACCGCGTTCAATGCCGTGGTCACGCCTGTCGGGACTGGGCTGCAATCGTTTCGCACGCTCACGTTTGACTTCACCGCGAGCGCGGAGACCACGCTGCTGAAAATCGAAAACGCAGGCAACGGCCCGGACTCGACCGCGCTCGTGGACAACGTCTCGCTCGCGATGTTCGGCGCCGCGGTCACGCCGCCGCTCGCGCTGCCGTCACCAGGTGCGCCGGGCAGTTCGGGCGGGCTCGTGACGTTCAATGAAATCCACTACAACCCCGTCGGCGGCTCGCCGGAGTGGCTCGAGATCGTGAATCAATGCGCGGTGCGCATCGACCTCGGCGGATGGCAGCTCGCGGGCGGCATCGCGTTCACGTTTGCGGACGGCACGTTGATCGAGCCCGGAGCGTTCCTCGTCGTGTCGCGCACGGCGGGCGTTCCGGCGGGCGCGCTCGGGGTTTTCACCGGACACCTCGGGAACAGCGGCGACACCTTGCGCCTGCTCACGCGGCAGGGCTGGGAAATGGACAGCGTGACCTACGGTGTGGGCGGCGACTGGCCCACGACGCCGAACGGAACGGGGCCGACTTTGGCGAAACGCGCGGCGAGTCTGGCGAGCGACGCCGCGTCGAGCTGGGTGCCGAGCACGCAGGCTGGCGGCACGCCGGGTGCCGCGAATTTTTCCACGACGCCGACGCTCGCCACGCCCGCCGCGCACGTCGCGGGCGGCATCGTCATCAACGAGATTTTCTACCACGCACGCCCGACCTACGCCGACCCGCTCAACGCTGTCGCCTACGCGGACAACGCCGCCGAGTGGATCGAATTCTACAACCGCTCGGGCGCGCCGGTGAACCTCGCCGGATGGCAGCTCGCCGGCGGAATTAGCTACACGTTTCCCGTCGGCACGACGCTCGCGGCGGGCGCGTTCCTCGTCGTGAATCAGGCGCAGTATTCCGGCACGCTCTCGAACAGCGGCGACACGATCGAACTCCGCGACAGCGCGGGTGCGCTCGTCGATCGCGTGCATTACCGCTCGCGCGGGCGCTGGTCCGGCTATGCCGACGGCGCGGGCGCGTCGCTCGAACTCATCGACCCGAACGCCGACAACACGAAGCCGGAATCGTGGGCCGCGAGCGACGAGAGCGCGAAGATGCCGTGGCAAAACTACAGCTACACCGCGCTCGGCGCGGAGCCGCCCGGCTCGAACAATCCCGGCGACTGGCACGAGTTTTTGCTCGGCCTGCTCGACTCGGGCGAGGTGCTCATTGACGACCTTTCCGTGCGCGAAGATCCCACGGGCGCGAACGTGCAAGTCATCCAGAACGGCACCTTCGAGGGTGACACCATCGGCCAGCCGCCGCTGCACTGGCGCTGCCTCGGCACGCACAAAAACAGCGTCGTCGTGCAAGACCCGACCGGCCCCGGCAAGGTGCTGAAAGTCGTCGCCACCGGCGGCATCGAGCACACCTACAACAACTGCTCGACCACGTTTGCCGGCAACCGCGTCATCGACCCGGCGAAGAACTACGCGATCTCGTTTCGTGCGAAATGGCTCGCCGGTTCGCCACAGATCAACACGCGCCTTTACCTCGACCGCGCCGCGCGCACCACGATCCTCCCGCAGCCTGCCGTCGCGGGCACTCCGGGCGCGGCGAACTCGCGCCGCGTCGCGAATGCCGGCCCGACTTTTTCCGACTTCATCCACACGCCGCTCGTCCCGGCGCTCGGCCAGCCCGCTACGGTTTTCGTGCGCCCCTTCGATCCCGACGGCCTCGGCGCGCAGACGCTTTTCTATTCGGTGAATGGCGGCGCGTTTCAATCGGTCGCGATGACGAACGATGGCACGGGCCGTTTCAGCGCCAGCATTCCCGGCCAGCCGATCACCGGCGCCGTCGTCCAGTTCTATGTGCAGGGCGCGGATGCGCTCGGCGCGACCGCCACGTTTCCGGCGGGCGGCGCAAACTCGCGCGCACTTTACAAAGTCGGCGACGGCGGCGTGAACGCGCAGCCCCTGGCGAACAAAATCCGTTTCATCATGACCGCCGCCGATGCGTTCGCGATGCACACGCCGATCCACAGCGTGAGCGATGCGCGCTTCGGCGCGACCTTCATCGCGAACGACCGCGAGATTTTCTACGACGTGCATGTGCGGCTCCGCAGCTCGCCGTATGGGCGCCAGGGCAACCGCACCGGATGGAATTTCGACTTCGATCCCGAGCAGCCGTTTCGCGGCACCGAGACGGACCTGGTGCTCGACGGTTCCTTCATCATGCCGCGCGGCGACGGCACCGGGTACCTCGAAGTCTCGCTCGGCCCGACGATCAACGAGATGCTCTACCAGCGGATCGCCGAGCACGCGGGCGGCCTGGCCTCGGAGATCGACGACGTGGCCTACGTCGCCACGCCGTACTACGAGAGCCGCGCCTGCCAGCTCCGCCTGCGCCGCTACGGCAACTCGTCGCTCGACAACTTCACGCCCGGCGGCAGCAACGGCTCACTTTTCAAAGAGGAGGTCATCTACTACCCGACCACGACCATCGACGGAAACCCGGAGAGTTTGAAAAGCGCCTACTCGAGCTACACCGCCGTGGACATTCTCAGCCAGGGCACGGCGAAGGACGCGTATCGCTTCAACTACCTCGTGCAAAATCACGCCTCGCGCGATGACTTCACGGGCATCATCGCGATGTGCTCGGCATTCAGCGGATCGAATGCGAACCTCTACGCCGCGAGCGATGCCGCGCTCGATTTGGAAAGCTGGACGCGCACGCTCGCGCTCAACGCGCTCACCGGTCTCGCCGACACCTACAACCAGTATCTCCCGCACAACATCCAGTTCCTCGCACGCCCGAGTGACGGGCGCGTGATGCTGCTGCCGTGGGACATGGACCACGCGTTTTACTGGGCCACAAACTTCGGCATCTACGGCGGCGACACGCATCGTGTGAAAGACCTCATCGCCGACCCGCGCGTGAAACGGCGCATGGCCGCGCACCTGCTCGATTTTTGCAGCACGACATTCAACAACGCGTATCTCGATCCGTGGATCGACCACTACAACGCGGTCGCCGCGAGGAGCTACAACGCGAACTTCAAAAGCTGGGTGAGCACGCGGCGCGCGTTCGTGCTCGCGCAGCTCAACTCCGACTGGCCCGCGACCGCGTTTGCAATCACGACGAACGGCGGCGCGAATTTTTCCATCAACGCGCCGACCGCCACGCTGCAAGGCACCGCGTGGATCGACGTGCATCACATCCGCAAGTCCGGCGCTGTCGAGCCGCTCGATCTCACATGGCTCAGCGGGAATTCGTGGCAGGTCGTGGTGCCGCTCGGCGCGGGCGCGAATGCGGTCACGCTCCAGGCCTTCAATCACGCGGACGTGCTCGTCGGCAGCGCCTCGATCACGATCACCAACACCGGCGTGAACGTCCCCGCCGCCGCGGGAAATCTGGTCGTCTCGGAAATCATGTACCACCCCGCGAACCCGAGCTCGGCGGAGGTGCAGGCGGGCTTCACGAGTGCGGATGATTTCGAGTTCATCGAGCTGATGAACGTCGGTGCGAACCCCGTCGATCTCACCGATGCGGCGTTCACCGACGGCATCGCGTTCACCTTCGCCAGCGGCACGCTCGCGCCTGGCGCGCGGCTGCTCCTTGTGAAAAACGCCGCCGCTTTCGCCCAGCGTTACGGCGCGCTCCCGACCGCGGGCGTGTACACCGGCTCGCTCAGCAACTCCGGCGAGCATCTGCTGCTCGTGGATCGCGGCGGCGTGCCGATCCTCGACTTCAGCTACGACATCGTGAGCCCGTGGCCTGCGGAAGCCGACGGCAGCGGCTACTCGCTCACGCTCCTGCATCCCGCCGCGCTGCCGAATCCCGCGCTCCCCGCGTCGTGGCGCGTCAGCGTTTCCACCGGCGGCTCGCCCGGCGCGGGCGACGCGCTGCTCTCCGCGAATTTCCCCACGCTACTCACCTACGGCCTCGCGCAGACGCCCGCCGTCACGATCGAAAGCGGCTACGCGACCCTCACCTGGCGCGAGCGCATCGGCGCGGACGACGCCACGATCACGCCCCAGCTTTCCAGCGACCTCGCGCTGTGGAGCGCCGACCCCGGCGACCAATCGCTCCTCGTCCCGCTCACCCGCACCGTGAACCCCGACGGCACGCGCACCGTCCGCATCCGCGCCGCCGCGCCCGCGAGCGCCGCCACGCGCACCGTCTTCCGTCTTCGCGTGCAGTCGCCGTGACGGGCGCTTATCCGGCCACTCGTTACGCCGCGCGCACCGCTTCGGCGAGGCGCATGAGGGAGTCTTTGGCGTCGCCGTAGAGCATGCCGGTATTGGGTTTGGAAAAGAGCGGGTTTTCCAGGCCGGAGAAGCCTTTGCCCTGGCCGCGCTTGAGGACGATGACGGATTTCGCGTGATCGACTTCGAGGATGGGCATGCCGGCGATGGCGCTGCCGGGGTTGTCGCGCGCGTCGGGGTTGACGACATCGTTTGCGCCGATGACCACAGCCACATCGGTGGAGGGAAACTCGGGGTTGATGGCTTCGAGTTCGCAGAGCAGCGAGTAGGGCACGTTGGCTTCGGCGAGGAGGACGTTCATGTGGCCGGGCATGCGGCCGGCGACGGGATGAATCGCGTATTTCACGATCACGCCGCGCGCTTCCAGCATGCCCGCCAGCTCATGCACGGCGTGCTGCGCCTGCGCGGTGGCCATGCCGTAGCCGGGGACGAAGACGACCTGCCGCGCGTAGGCGAGCTGCACGGCGGTGTCATCGAGGCTGATCTCGCGCATGGGCTCGGCACCGGTGGCCGCGGCGCTCTCGGCGGCCTGGCCGAAGGCGCCGAAGAGGACGTTGCGGATGGAGCGGTTCATCGCGCGGCACATGATGACCGAGAGGATGAAACCGGAGAAACCGTTGAGCGTGCCGGCGATGATGAGGACGTTGTTGGAAATGGCGAAGCCGGTCGCGGTCGCGGCGAGGCCGGCGTAGGAATTCAGCAGCGACATGACCACGGGCATGTCCGCGGTGCCAATGGGCAGCACGAGCATGACGCCGACCGTGAGCGCGAGCACGGCCATGAAGTAAAACGCGACCGCCGCCGAGGGCACGGCGAGCCACCAGCCGAAGCAGCCGACCGTGGCCGCGAGGAGGGCGAGGTTGAAAACTTTCTGCCCTTGGAAAGTGAACGGTGCGCCGGGCAGCCAGCCCTGGAGTTTCATCGTGGCGATGAGGCTGCCCGTGGTCGTGAGCGAGCCGAGCACCACATCCGCACCGAGCGCGCCGAGGGTGAAATGCGACGCGGTGCCGCCGTGCGTGTGGTACTCCGACACGCCCACGAGCGCCGCCGCGAACGCGCCGAACGCATGCGAGAGCGCGGTCTGCTGCGGCAGCGCGGTCATCGGCACGAAATGCGCGATGGACCCGCCAATCGCGCTGCCGATGATGAGCCCAACGATGATCCACTCGTAGCTGACGATGTCCTTGTGCAGCAGCGTGCCGATGATCGCCATGAGCATGCCAAACTGCGCGAGGTGCATGCCGCGGCGCGCGGAATCCGGGTGGCTCAGCCCTTTCAGCCCGAAGACGAAAAGGATGGACGCCAGCAGGTAGCTGACTTCGGCGAAGTAGTGCGACATCGGGCGTTATTCTTTGCGCTTCGCCGCCGGCGGTTTGTGGAAAAAGCGCAGCATCCGCTCGGTGATCCAGAATCCGCCGACGACATTGATCGTGGCGCACGTCACGGCGAGGAAACCGAGGAATGTGCTGAGCCGCGAGTGCTGCGCGCCGGCGGTGACGATGGAGCCGACGAGCGAGATGCCGGAGATGGCGTTCGTCGTGGACATGAGCGGCGAGTGCAGGAGCGAGGGCACGCGCGAGATGACGAGGTAGCCGAGGAAAGCGGCGAGCGCGCAGACGTAAACGGACGAGATGAGGGCGTCGGGGTTCATGGTTTTTGGAGGGAAGGATGGCAGATCGCGCCGCCGTGCGTGACGAGGCACGCGGCGAGCAGCGGGTCGGCCGGGTCGAGAGTGAAAGTCTTCGCGCTCTTGTTCCA
Source organism: Chthoniobacter sp. (assembly GCA_025352865.1). Taxonomy (GTDB): domain Bacteria; phylum Verrucomicrobiota; class Verrucomicrobiia; order Chthoniobacterales; family Chthoniobacteraceae; genus Chthoniobacter. The sequence goes on from JANXSB010000113.1 coordinate 14,330, forward strand.
GAAATGCTCGACGAAATTGGCGAGGTTGTTCGCGTACATCTGGCTCGCCGTCACGGCCACGCGACCGGGCAGGTTGGCGAAGCCGAGCACGGACACACCGCCCACGTTCACCGCTTCGCCGAGCCGCGCGCACTCGACATTGCCGCCGGACTCGATGGCCATGTCCACGACCACGCTGCCCGCGCGCATTTTTTCCACCATCGCCGTTGTCACGATGACCGGCGCTTTTTTCCCGAAGACCTGCGCGGTGGTGATGACCACATCCGCCTCCGCACACTCCGCGGCCATCGCCTCGCGCTGCTTCGCGAGCTGCTCCGGCGTGAGCGCCTGCGCGTAGCCCTGCGCGGTCTGACCCATCTCGCCGAGATCGACTTTCACAAACTTCGCGCCCAGCGAGCGCACCTGATCCTCGACCACCGGCCGCGTGTCGAATGCGCTCACCGCCGCGCCCAGCCGCTTCGCCGTGGCGATGGCCTGCAACCCCGCCACGCCCACGCCGATGATAAACACGCGCGCCGGGCGGATGGTGCCGGAGGGCGTCATCATCATCGGGAAAACGTGCGGGCTGTGCTCCGCCGCGAGCAGTACCGCGACGTAGCCGCCGAGGCTGGCCTGCGAGCTGAGCGCGTCCATTTTCTGCGCGAGCGTGCTGCGCGGAATCATCTCCATCGCGATGGCGCTCACGCCCGCATCCGCGAGGTGCCGGATGAGTGCGGGCTCGTTGAAAGGATCGAGATAGCTGACGTGGATGCACCCTCGCCGCATCCGCGCGATTTCATCCTCCGGCGGCCGGCGCAGGCGCAGCACCACATCCGCGGCGGCGAGCGCGGCGGTGCGATCCGCGGCGATCGTCGCGCCGGCGGCGCGGAAGTCCGCGTCGGAAAAATGCACCGTCGCGCCGAGCCCGGTTTCCACTTCCACCTCCGCGCCGAGCCGCACGAGTTTCGCGACCGTCGCCGGCACCGCGGCCACGCGTGTTTCCGCGGGATGGGTTTCTTTCGGGAAAAGGATGCGCATGGCGTCGTGGAGGCGTCCCGCTGCGGAACGAGGGCGCGCATTGATATGGAGGTTCCGCGCGCTCCGCCAGCCCGGAATCGTGCGGCCATTTCCGTTGCCGCCACCAGCGCGGCGGCTATCCACCCTGCGCGACAAATTCCCCATTCCTCCCCGCCGGACGTGCCGCGCCTACGGCGCTGAGTTCCGGCACACCCTTTTACTTTACAGGTGTCAGCGCACCTTTCGGCCTAGCTCTTCTTCGGCGCGGCTTTCATCGCACCCATCTTCTGCGCGAGGCCGGCGTGGTATTTCTCGTACTGCGCGCTCGTGACGGAGAAATCCGCGAGCATGTAGTTCGTGCCTTTGAAGTTCCAGTTCTGTCCGGCATCGTGATAGGTCACGCTCGCGGCGCGGCCTTGCTGATACTCCGCGTGGATCGGGTCTGCGCCGGGCGGGTTCGTCAGCTTCGACTTACCGCCGAGCCCGCCTTCGAGCAGCTTGCCGCGAAAGGAGCCATACTTCCCGATCGTGATCTTGTGCTCCTCACCGGCCATCTCGCGCGTGATCGGCGCGAACCGCACCTTCGTATTCTTCGACCCCATGAGCGGCGTCACCGTCCGGCCGATTTCCTCCAGCGCCTTCCGCTGCTCCGCGTTCGCCTTCTCGTCGATGTAGAGATAGGAATACTTCCACTTCCCAAACGACTGCATCATCGTCTGGTTATCCGGGCTCTCGACGAAGTTGGCGACCGCCAGCCCATCGAGCGACACATCGCCGTAGCGTCCGTGCTTGATGAACAGCACCTGATTGCCGCTGCACGACGGCATCGTCGGCTTGGAATCGAACCAGCACGGGCACGCCGCATTGCACGAGCAGCTCTCCTCGAGCTGGCCGCTGATTTTCCACGACGGTTTCTTTGGACTCTCGGCACCGGACGCGCCGGCGACAAACAGCAGACTGACGGTGAGGATTGCGAATGATTTCATAATGTTACCTTTCGCGAAAATTGTGCGGCCCTTCCGTGAGTTTGCAAGCAGCATGTCCGCGCCGCCCGCGCCCACGCCGCGGCGCGCGCCGACGAGGGCCAAAGGCCCGGTGACATGCCAGCCCAGGGCAACGCCCTGGGTACTGCGTCGAGACGGACCAAGCCCTGAAGGGGCGAAACAACAGGTGCCGCCCTTTCAGGGCTTGTCATTTACTCCCCGCGTTCCCCGGGCGTTGCCCTGGGCTGGC
>JANXSB010000150.1 GCA_025352865.1 Chthoniobacter sp.
GGCACGTCATTGATGGCGCGCGCGGCCTCGATGACGAGCAGCGGATCTTCATCGGCGAGGAACTGCGCGATCTCGGGCCGCTCCATGCGGCGCATGGCGAGCAGTGCGGCCATGCGGACGTGCGGGTCGGTGTGCTTCGCCGCGGTCAGGAGCGTCGGGAAATCCTTCGCTCCCACGAGCGCCATGACATACGCGTGGCGGAGAAACTGATCGCGCTCGCCGATTTCGCGCACCATGAGCAGCACCTGCGGCACGCACTCCGCGCGCCCGAGTTTTGCCAGCGCCAGCGCGGAGAAAAAGCTCACGCGCTCCCTGGGATCGCGCAGCGTTTTCATGAGGCCGTCGGACGCGGCGGCGACGCGGTTTTCGCCGAGCACGCGGGCGGTCTGCGCGCGCACTTCCTCGTCCTCGTCCTCCAGCAGTTTGACGAGGGGCGCGAGCATCTTCGCCGCCGCGCCGGGTGTCTGGTATTCCGCGCGGCGCGCGATGCTGCCGAGCCCCCAAATCGCATGTAGTCGCGCGAGCTGCGGCTCGGGAAAATCCGTCGGCCCTTTCGTGGCGACATCCGTGAATGCGGCCTCGCCTTCCGGCCGTGAGGCCAGTTCCCACTCCGCTTCGAGGCGGATGCGCTGATCCTTGTGCCGGAGCAGGGCTTGCAAATCCTGCGCGAGCGTTTGCTTGAAGCCCGCGGCGAGCAGCAGCCGCACTTCCTCGACCTGCGGATCGAGGATCGCAACCGGATCATACGCGCGGAAAATGCGTCCGCGCGCGGTGCCTTCCCAGCCCTCGCCCCATTCGCTGAAGTAGAGCTTGCTGTCGGGCCCGAAGGTGATGTCCGTGGCCTGGCAGTTGCCGACGAAGACGTGCTCGTCATTCAACCGGAACGACGCGCCGAGGCGCTGCGCTTCCCACGACGAAATGTTGCTCCGCGCCGAGCTGCCTTTGAAGCCGCAGAGGAAAAAATGATCGTCATAGCGGCGCGGCATGCCGGTGCCGGGATTGTAGGCGAGGCCCGAGGGGCCGTCGGGGATGTTCGCGCACGGCGGCAGGATGTATGCGGCCTGCCCGTCGAAGTGCGGCACCCACAGCTTCTCCGCGAGCCACGGGTTGTGCTCCTTGCCGAGCGGGTTGTGCTGCCAGCCGATGCGCCAGCCGTAATCGCCGCCTTCCACGAGATATTCCCAGCGCTCGCGGTCGCCGATGTCCGCATCGTTGTCGCCGGTGAAAAGATTGCCGAATTTGTCGAACGCCAGCTCCTGCGGATTGCGCAGCCCGCGGCAGAGCGCCTCCATGTGCGAGCCGTCCAGCTCGCAGCGAAAGACGCCGCCTTCGTCGGGAAAAGCGAGCGTCGCGCCTTCCTTCGTCTGCACATTTGCCCCGCGGTCGCCGAAGGAAAAATACAGCCGCCCGTCCGGCCCGATGATGAGCCCGTGCATGTCGTGCCCGGTGAAACTGAAGCGCACGCCGTAGCCGCGGCTCAGCTCCTCGCGCTTCTCCGCGTGCCCGTCCTTGTCCATGCCGTCGAGCCGCCACAGGCTCGGCATATTCGTAAACCACACGCTCCCATTGTGCGCGAGCACGCCGGACGCGATGCCATCGAGCAGCGTGTTGAAACCGGATGCATAGACCGCGGAAAAATCCGCTCGCCCGTCGTGATCGCGGTCTTCGAGCACGCGGACGAGTTCCGTCTCGATGCCGAGCTTCTGCCACTCGCCGGGGAAGTTTTTCTTTATCTCCGCCTCGCGATCCTCGATCGTGCGGTTCGCGAGGTCGTCCTCGAGCATGAACATGTAGTGGCGAATATCGAGGACGCTGGTGCGGTAGCGGTAGGTCTCCGAGACGAAAACGCGGCCCTCGTTGTCGAGGCAGATGGCCACAGGGTTTCCGAGCATCGGCTCCGCGGCGAAGAGGTCGATGGTGAAGCCCTCGGCGGGGTGAAAAATCTTCATTGCCTTCAGCGGCTCATCGGAAGCCGCGCGAGGCACCGGCACGGCCACGCGCTCCGGGCCCTTGAGTCCGGTCTTGGCGGGCGTGGCCGGCGCGATCTCGGCGGCGTGGGAAAAAACCGCGCACGCTGCGACAAAAAAAGCCGGCGCAAACCGGCGGAGCGGGGAAGACATGGCGCGCAAACTATCGCGCGAACACCTCAGCGCAAGACGCGCAAACCGGCGTGCGCGCCACGGCGGCTGGCCTCGCCCCGCCACGCTTTGAACAGCCCGCGCCCTCGCGTGTCCCACGGAAGACAACCACTTGCGGCCACCGCCGCCATATCCCATTCATACACACCGCCATGAAAATCCGCCGTCCCATCCTCGCCACATCCATCGCTTTGCTCACCGCGCTCGCGCCTTTCGCCCATGCCGCCGATGAGCCGAAGCCCGAAGCCAAACTGCCCGAGATCAAGCTCGATGCCTCGCCGCTGCCGGAGGGCACGGGCCGCTACAGCTTCGCGCCCATCGTGGAAAAAGTTTCGCCGAGCGTCGTGACCATCGCCACGTCGAAGCTCCAGAAACGGAATCGGAATCCGTATTTCAACGACCCGCTGTTTCGCCGCTATTTCGGCCTGCCCGATGAGGACAGCGGCGACGAAGAAAACGCCAAGCCGCAGAAAGGCGGCGCGGGCAAAAAGCGGCTGGAGCGCGTGGGGCTCGGCTCCGGCGTCATCGTTGGTGCCGACGGCTACATCCTGACGAACAACCACGTCATCGACGGCGCGGACGAAATCATCGTCACGCTCGGCAAGGAGAAGCACGAATACAAAGCCACCAAGATCGGCAACGATCCCGCGACCGACATCGCCGTTTTGAAAATCGACGCGACCGGTCTGAGCGCGGTCACTTTCAGCGACAGTGCCAAGGTCCGCGTCGGCGACATCGTCATCGCCGTGGGCAATCCGTTTGGCCTCACGCAGACCGTGACCATGGGCATCGTCAGCGCGCTCGGGCGCAAGGGCATCGAGCGCGGCATGAGCCCCGGCGACAACACGCGCTACGAGGATTTCATCCAGACCGACGCGTCCATCAATCCCGGCAACTCCGGCGGCGCGCTCGTCGATGCGGAAGGGCGGCTCATCGGCATCAATACCGCGATCTTCAGCATGAGTGGCGGCAATCAGGGCATCGGTTTTGCGGTGCCCGGAAACCTCGCGCGCGGGGTGATGGAGAGCCTGATCAAAACCGGGCACGTCAGCCGCGGCTTCCTCGGCGTGGC
>JANXSB010000185.1 GCA_025352865.1 Chthoniobacter sp.
CTCGCGAAGCCGACGGTGCGGCTCACGATTACCGATGTGTTTGACCAAAGCACCGCGCCGGTCGTGGTGACGGCGGCGAGTCTTGTCGCTCCTGCTCCCGTCGCCGCAGTCGCCAACGTCGCGCCGGGTTTGGAGTATGAGTTGCTGGTGCAGGACGTCACGCGGCGGGAGAATTTTTTCCATCCCGCTTCCGAAAAATCCGACGCGAGCCGCAACGAAAAGCATCACTGGCTTTCGCTCGCGGAATTGAAAGACGGGAAGCGCGCGCAAAGCGGCATCGCGCGCGGATTCGATACCGGCCTGCGCGGCGAGCGGACGAGCGGCTATGCGTTTCGGTGGCGCGGATTGCTGCGCGTGCCGGCGACGGGATTGTATCTGCTGCACATGCAGGGCGCGGATGGCTATCGCATCGCGCTCGATGGCGGCGACGTGCTGACGTGGGACGGCCCGCACGGCCCGGCGGAAAAAACGGCGGTGCAAAATCTCGCGGTGGGCGACCACGCCATCGCCGTGGATTACTTCGTGGACAAAGCGAATCCCGCGTTCTTCAAGCTGGAGTGGGAAGGCTCCGGCGTGGCGCGTCAGGAAATCCCGCGCACCGCGCTGCTGCACGCCGCGAATTTCCCGATGCCGCAAGTGGCGCTCACTTCCACCGGCGGCACCGACGGCACGGCGACCATCAAGGCGCAGGTGGATGCGCAGGGACATGAAATCGCCGGCGTCCGCCTCTTCCTCGGCAAACTGCAAATCGCCGAAAGCAACGGTGCGGACATCAGCTACACCGGCCCGCTGCCCGACGGCGAGAGCACCGTCTCGGCGCGCGTCGTTTTCGACAAAGACCACACGCTCGACTCCGAGCCGCGCGCCATCGCCGTGACCGGCCCGCCCACGCAGGGCTGGGATGTCGGCGTCGCGGGCGAAATCAATTCGCGCCACGGCCTGTGGCAAACCGCGCCGGATGCGTTCTCGTTTTTCGGCGAGGGCGAGTTTGTCGTGAGCCGGAAAATCACCGGCGATTTCACGCTCACCTGCCGCATTGATTCGTGGGCTGGCGCGAAGGGCGAGCCGGTAAATGGTTTCTCGTGGGTCGGCCTCACCGCGCGCGAAAATGCCAGCAAGAACAACTACGGCTGGGGCCGCGAATTCGGCATCATGCAGACCGGACTGTGGGGTCTGCACACCACGCCAAACTACAGCGACCTCGGCGGCACGCGCGTGAACAATCATTATCTGCCGAAGAATCACCCGTGGCTGCGCGTGGTGCGGAGCGGAATGCAATGGACCGCGTGGTCTTCCGCCGACGGCATCGCGTGGGAGCACGGCGCGACGCACTTCATCCCGACGAATCCCGCGATGGATGCCGGTCTCGTCTTTCGCGCGCTGCCGCAGGATGCGCGCGTGCATTTCCAAGCGCGCGTCTCGCAGCTCAAGCTGGAGCCGGGTCTCGCCAAAGATGTCGTCCTGCCCGTCTCCGTCGCCGCGAAAAACACCGGCGGCCCGCGCCTCACCGGCGTGGTGATGGCGCAGTCGGATGCCAACATCGTCGTGGCGCGCTCCTCCGCGCTCGGGCTTCTGCGTTCCACCGATGGCGGGAAAAATTGGGCCGCCGCGAATGGCTCGCTCACCGGCGCGGCGAACTGCGTGCGCAGCGTGGCCATTCATCCGCAGAATCCGAAAGTCATGCTGCGCGCCGCGGGCCGCAGCGGAGAGAGCGGGCTGTTCCTCACCAACGACGGCGGGCAGACGTGGAAGACGCTCGCTTTCCCCGGCGACTTCGACGGCGAAGGCCCGTCCGCCTTGTGCGGAGAGGTCATCGGCTTCGACCCCGCGCATCCCGAAATCGTCTTCGCCGGATGCGAGACGCGCGGCTTTTTCCGCAGCGAAGACAGCGGCAAAACTTGGAAACTCATCGGGGCCGCCGGCGAACGCATCACCGCGCTGACCGTCCACCGCTGGGTGCGCGGCACCGACGGGAAATGCCAACTGCATTTCGTCACCTGCCCCGACGCATGGATGCCGCTCCTCGGTCGCGGCCAGCCCGCGCTTTCCACCAACGTTGCCATCAGCCGCGACTACTTTTCGCGCGACGGCGGCGTCACCATTCACCGCATGAGCGAGCGCCCCGACCTCGGATTTTTCAACGTCACCTTCGACAAAGGCGCCTACCCCAGCGAGCCCGTCTATGCGACCACGCACGGCATCTTCAAAGCGCAGGGCGACGGCGAGCGCACCTACCTGGTCACTCCCGCGCAAAACGTCGAAGCCACCCGCCCCACGACCGCCGTAGCCTGCGCCGGACTCGGTGAGAATCCTGAGAACCCCGGCATCTGCCTCACCCACCCGCTCGATCCCGCGCAACCGGGCCGCGTGAGCATCAGCATCGCATGGGCGCACAACTGGCGCTGGCAACCCCTCGCCGGCGACCTCCCCGCCGCCGGCCTCATCGCCGCCGCCGGAGAATTCCACCACGGCCAGCACTGGTGCCTCCTCGCCACGGATGGCCTTTACCAATCAGCCGACGGCGGCACCACTTTGGAGAGAATCCTGGATGAAAATGGAGTTCTCATTTCTCGCAAAAGTGTCGTTGAGAAAAAATAAACCAAGCGCGCGATGAAGCTAATCTGTAAGACGACCCAACTTTCAAGCCGCCGCGATTTCCCCTGGCAGTTCGGCGAAAACGCGGCGCTTCTCGAAACGAAGCAGCCATGAAATTTCCTCGCTCGCTTCTCGCCTTTTTCATTCTGCTCGCCATCGCCCGCGCGGAGCCGCCGACATTTGAGCACGTCGGTTTTTACACGCACGGTGGCTGGGTTTTCGATTACCCGCTCGCGCCGCGTTCGTGGCAGCGGGCGGATTATGCGGGGATGTTTGGGCTGCTGAAAAAGATGGGCTTCGACACGGTGATGGTCTGGCCGCTGCTCGAAGCGATCCCGATGCCGCTGACGGATGTGGATGCCGCCGAGGTGCGCGGTTTCCGTGCGACGATCCAGGATGCGCGCGAGGCCGGCTTGCGCGCTTGGCTGGTGCAATGCGCGAACCTCACCACGCCCGCGAGCCTCGGCGCGAAGCCGTGGCGCGAGCGCAATCCGTATCCGGTTTTCCGCACGATCAATTTCAACAACGCGCCCGACACCGCCGCGTATTTCGCGCACCGCGCGGCGCTGCTCGCGATCCTAAATAACGCGGACGGGTACGTGACGATTGACGGCGATCCCGGCAGCTACGAGGGCGCGACGCCGCCGCAGTTCGCGGAGGTTTTCCGCGCCGACCACGCCACGCTGGCGCGCGTCGGCACGGACCCTGCGCATCAGCCGGTGATCCCGTGGGTGTGGTGCGGCTGGGGCGCAAAAGGCGTGTGGCAGGAGCCGGTCGAGCCGCTGCTCCGCGCCGAGCTGGAGGTGCTCCGCGCGCAGCTCCCGGAGCCGTGGGCGCTGCTGCCGGGCCGCAGCGCGCGCGGCCACGCGAACGACCGCGTGAACATGAAACTCGCCGACGAACTCGGCCTCGCCGCACGCTCGACGCTGCTTTTTTACGAAGCCATCGAATACGAGCCGACCGCACCCGCCGCGACGTTGCAGTTCGATCTCATCCGCTCCTTTTTCAAAGATGAAGCCGCGCTCCGTGGCCGCGCGCCCGGCGTGATGGGCAACGCGCAGCAACCCGTGATGGCGCTGCCAAACATCTATTTTTTCGCCCGCTGCGCCCGCGATGCGGCGTATCTCGAAAAGCCCGACGACGCCGTGCTGGACGACTTCGCCGCGCTGCTGGGCGGCCCGCCCGAGCTGCTGCGCCCAGCGTGGAAATGCCTAGCGCTCCCACTCGCGCAACTCCCCGCCGACCTCCCAGCGCAACTCCGCGCCGCCACGCTCACCGGCGAAGCCGCCGCGCTCATCCCCGGTGGCCCGAAGCTCTACCTCGACTTGCTCGCCGCGCACCTCGAAAGCCGCCGCCGGATGCTCGCCGCGATGACGCTCCCGACCGCGACCAGCGAGCAATGCGCCGCCGCCGTGAGCGAGGGTACAGCGGCCTTCGTCGCGTGGTGGCAGCGCCATCACTTTGCCCTGGGCAGCGACCCCGGAACGCCCTTCCAGTGGGCCTTTGCGAACAACGGCCAATACACCGAGTGGGCGAACTGGTGCCGCGCGCACGCCGCCGACAAAGCCGCCGTCGCCGCGC
>JANXSB010000187.1 GCA_025352865.1 Chthoniobacter sp.
GGGAAACTCGCCGTCGTAATCGCCCGCCTGCACACGCTCCCAGACGGGTTCGCTGTTCATCACGTACGGCTCGAGAAAGACGACGGGTGCCTGGTAGATGCGGTTCGCGAGAAGGTTGCGCGCCCACACGTACGGGCTCGCGCCGGTGCGGACGGCGTTGCCGGTGGTGTATTCGTAAGGTGGAAGTTTTGTCGCGTCAGCGAGCGCCGCTGCGACCGATTCGGAAGCCGCGAGTTCTTCGGCGTGCGAGCGGTTGAGCAGCTTCACGAGCATCTCGCAGCGCTGGTCGTCGAAGCGCAACTCATCCGCGCCGTAGCAGCCGTGGACGATGACGTGCAGGTGATTGCGCGGCACGAATTCCGGCTTCAGCGGATCGCCCCAGCCCTCCGCGTTGAAGTGCAGGCAGATGACGAGATCGGGCTGGAGCTTCGTGTTCAGCAGCGCAGCACGCTGGCGGATTTCCGCGTTGCGGTAAAAGAGCAGCTCGCTCTCCGCCTGCACGGTCTGCGCGCGTCCGGGGTCGTTCGGTCCGTCGTAGTTTTCGCGCGGGCTTTCGACGCCTTGCAGCAGCAGTTCGGCGCGCGCAGCGTCGCGCAATTTTTCCGGGCGCAGCGGAGTCGTCGGCTCCAGCGCATCGCGCACGCTCGTCACCTCCGCACCGAGTTCGCGCAGCTTCGGCGCGATGAGTTTCGCCACACGCAGCGTCATCTCGCCCTCGACCACGGGCCGCGATTCACCGACCTGTAAAAACCGCTCCTCCATCTTCGCCCAAGCACCGCCGAGATGCCCCGGATCGAGCGCGATGCGCAACCCGGCGAGTGGCTTGTTCGCAGGCGCGGCGGGCAGTTGCGCCGCGGGCCGCCATGTCCGCGGCACCGCTTTCGCCGCCGCCGAGTCCTTCGCAAAACGCAGCCGGAATTCCGCCGCCGGCGTGAGCGTCGTCTTAATGACCACCGCGTCTTGTTCGACATCGACCATCCCCTTCGCCGCCCCGCCCGGCGCATAGACCGTGTCGAGCAGCCGCGCGAAATCCTCGCGCGTGATCGTCTCTTGAAATGCTTCGAGCCGCGTCCAGTCCGGCTTTTCCCCGAGCGCGCTGAGGCGCTGCGCCGCCGCGGAAAATGACAGCGCGCAAGACGTGAGACAGACGAGGAGGAAACAGCGGAAAGGCATCACGCGCGCGAGCCTTTCACAAAATTCCCGCCGGTGCGACAGCGGCTATTGCGGCACAGGCGCAGGCACGGGCGCGGGTACGGGAGGCCGGGCGCGCTCCATCACATCCGTTTCCTCCGGCAACAGCCACGCCCCGCCACGCTGATACTCGATTCCCACCCTGCCGTCCTTGATCCGCGCGAGATTCACTTCGGCGCCGGCCGGGACCATCACTTTCCCCTTTTCCTTGCCATCCACCACGGCGGGAACCTCCACCGCTTTTTTCAGCCGCACGGTGCGCGGCCAGGCCGTCGGGTCGGCGGCGAGTGTGGCGAAAGTGAAAGCGGGAGCCGTTGCCGGAGCGGGCGCAGCGTCCGGCGGCGCAGGAGGAGCATCGGCCGGCGCATCCGCGGGCGCGGCTCCGAAGCGCGCGAGCATGTCTTTCAAAAACGGCATCTTCTGATCCATCATTTCCCGCGCCCCGGGAATTCTCCAGTAAGTCACCAGGATGACCCCCACGAGCAAGGCCAGCAAGCACAGCAGTCGGACAACACTCACTCCGGATCGATTCATGGGAGACGCTTTCATTTTTGTTTTGGAAAACCGCCCGCGTGCATAGCGGGCGCACCGCACCGCGTCACGGGAAAAAACTGCCGCGGCTCACTCCACAAATTCGCGGATGTGCGCGTCGTAGGTCTCGAACGGATCGGGCATCGCGAGCTGGTTCGCGGTCTCGATGGCGATGGCGTCCCAGTTGATGACGTAGGGGAGCTGGCGTTTTTGGAAGAGCGCGACGGCGAGGCCGCGGCCATGCGCGCGGGTGTCGGCGGGCGGCGTGCGTGTGGCGTCGGCGCGCGCGGCGTGGGCGTTGAATTCGCCGATGGCCTTGGCCGGCGTAAGCGCGTGGAAGAGGCCGCGGGCGGGATTGATGTTGTGGTATTCGAGGTCGAGGCTTTGCAGCCACGGATCCTGCCAGTCGAGGCCTTCGCTTTCGCGGAAGGTTTCGAGGAGCCACTTTTTGGAAATCCAATCGACGCCGCCGAGGAGCAGCTCGGGCTTGGTGCAAAGCGCATCGAGGGTGAAGGCCCAGTTTTCCAAAATCCAATCGGTCTCGGCGTCGCGTCCGCCGAGCACGCGCTGGGCGTGGGCTTGAAATTCGCGCTGGATGTCGAGCGCGGCGCGGGTGCGGCCGTCTTCGAGCGGGACGACGCCGCGGCCGGTGCCTTCGTGGGAAATCTGCCGCGTGGCCATGACGGCATCGTGGAGGATGACGTCTTCGGGCACGTCGCCCTCTTCGAGCAGCGTGAGGATGAGCGCGGTGGTGCCGACTTTCAGCGCGTTGGCAAAGGGCGACATGTTCGAGTCGCCGATGAGCAGGTGGAGGCGGCGGTATTTGCGGTGGTCGGCGAGCGGCTCGTCGCGGGCGTTGATGATCGCGCGGTTGAACTGCACCCACTGGTAGATGTCGTTGACGATGTGGTCGGCGCGCTGGCTGAGCTGGAAAGGGACGGCGTCGGGACGGTTCTCCGGCTCGAAATCAAACGCGAGCGGGCTGGCCTGGCCGACGCGCCCCGC
>JANXSB010000208.1 GCA_025352865.1 Chthoniobacter sp.
CATCCGCTTTTCCCCACGAGCCTGCTGAACTACCTCTACGGCGTGACCCGCATCCGCTTTCGCACCTGCATGCTGTGGATCGCGCTCGGGCAGACGCCCGGCCTTTTCCTCTACGCCTACCTCGGCACGCTCGCGCAGCACGGGCTGCGCATCTGGCAGGGAAAAAGCCACCCGCAGACGTGGGAGTATTTCACCTGGATCGGCGGGCTCGTGCTGACCCTCGCCGTGACCACCGCGCTCGCCCGGCTCGCGCTGCGCCTGCTCGCCGAAGCCGGGCGCGCGGCGAAACGCGGGACGGTGCCGCCCGCGCCGGTCCGCTTGCCGGAGCCGGCACCCGTGGAAACCGGGGTGCTCTGAGCGCCCGGACCGCCGGGTTTTCGCGGCCCTTTTTTTGACAGCCCCAGGTCGCGTGCTACGTTTCCGTCGCTTTCGCGAAAGAGTGGCCGCGAAGCCCCACAAATGCTCCCTCACCATCCCAGCCCGGCGCTTTATCTCGACTACGGAGCGGACTCCCAGTCCTGCGGGAGCGACGACCTCGAAATCTCCGAGCGCGGCATGCGGTTCCACTCGCGCTGGCACTTTGACATCGGCACCGAGGTTTCCGTCCTCCTCACGCACATGGACCCGCGGCTCGGGCTGAGCCGGATGACACTCGACGGCATCGTCGTCTGGTGCGAACCGCTCGTCGGCAAGAGCTACGAAAGCACGCTCCTCTTCCTCGAACTCCCGGATGAACTGAGACCCAGCCTCCGGGAGTTTTCGCATACCCTCGCGGCGGGCTGAGTGAGGCGCGTTTTTTTGGAAAACGCAGAGGCGCAGAGACGCAGAAGTTTTCGTTTCCGTCGGTGCCAGCCGGGCATCGCTTCTTCCTCTCTGCGAACTCTGCGCCTTTGCGGCTCTGCGTTAAAAAGAAGGGTCTTAGCAGCTTTACGAAGAGGCAATGAACGTAACATGCTGATGTTCAGTGAAAAAAATACGTGAAGCACGCGCACATTTCCGAGGTGAGGTTTCGTTCCGAACGCCAGTTCCACGCCGCGAATTCACAAACTAAGTGCAACACGGGATGGATGGAGGTTGGAGGAATTCCTCCCCCTCGTCCGCACCTACGCCACCGCCGCCAGCCTCACCATCGAAGTGACCTCCGAGGACCTCCAAATCGGCAGCACCAAAATCACCCGCGGCCTCTGGAAAATCTCGCTCTTCCAAAACCCCTGCACCGCCCCCGCCACCCTCCGTCCCCCCGCCACCGCCGCCGACGACACCGACCACAGCCAGGGAGAATTCCACTTCTGCCCATGAGCCCGCGTGGCTGGAGTGTCGGATGCGGGTTGACAGCCTCGCCCACCTCTATAACCTCGCCGCCCGCGCCGCATTTTTTCGCTTCATTCCGTTGACACGTTTTCGTCCAATCCTCCTTTTCCGAAAAATCCAACCCGTAGTGTTCGCTTCTCGTCCAGACCTACAAGATGTGGTTGAAGCCGTAAATTCGGCAGTCTCGTTCGTCCCGTTGGAGGCCCGCTGCATTTGCCCCCCCCTCCATGCCCGTATGCTAAAGCCCGCCGTAATCGGAAAGGATGGTCGCACCACGGCCATCATCAAGAGCCTTGAGAGCAGCCCGCGAGTGGGCAAGGGCAACGTCTTGGTTCTCTCCGAATGGAAGAATATCCCATCGTTTGAGGAGGCCGCTGGAATCGTAATGGCAAAAGCGCGGGTGGAGCGTCCAGATTTCGTCGTCATTGGGCCTGAAGAACCCCTCGCTTTGGGGATTGTGGACCGGCTGCAAACGGAGTTGGGGATTCCCTGTGTCGGCCCAACGGCAAACTTGGCTAAGCTCGAATCGAGTAAGGCATTCACTCGGGAACTAGTCGCGGAATACTGCATCGACGGAAATCCAAAATACCGGGTCTTTCATTGCATGGATGGCGTCGAAGATTACATCCGGGCGCTTGATGCCGAAGGTGGATATGTTGTGAAGCCGGATGGACTGACCGGAGGCAAGGGAGTGAAGGTGTCCAACGCGCACCTTTTTTCCATTGATGCAGGTTTGGACTATTGCCGCGAACTTTTCGCCTCCACAACCAATCCCATCGTCATCGAAGAGAAGCTCGACGGGGAAGAGTTCAGTTTGATGTCCTTTTGCGACGGCGAGCACACCGAGGACATGGTTCCCGTGCAGGACCACAAACGGGCATACGTTGGGGATACCGGCCCTAACACTGGCGGGATGGGTTCTTACTCGTGCGAAGATCACCTATTGCCATTCCTCAGCAGAGAGCATCTCAAGGCAGCGTCGGACATCAACAAGGCGGTAGGTCAGGCGCTCTACAAGAAGACCGGCGAGCGGTATAAGGGCATCCTCTACGGCGGCTTTATGATTACGAGGTCGGGGCTGCGCTTGTTGGAGTATAATGCACGGTTTGGAGATCCCGAGACGATGAACGTGCTGGCTGCCTTGGAAACAGATTTGGCGGATATTTTTGAAGCCATCGTCAAAGGCACGCTTCACCAAGTTCCCGTTCGCTTCAAGAAGCAGGCAACAGTCTGCAAGTATGTGGTGCCGGAAGGTTATCCTGAGAACCCGGTAAAGAACGTGAAGATAGACATGTCGGCGGTGCCTGCGGAGTCAGAGTCACTGCGCCGGTTTGATGCCGCAGTCAAAGAGGTGAACGGTGAGTTGATTCTCACCGGCTCTCGCGCCGTGGCCTTTGTGGGTCTTGGTGCCAGTCTCGCGGAAGCCGAGCACCTTGCGGAGGAAGCGGCGAGCGCCGTCATAGGGCGGGTGTTTCACCGTCCCGACATTGGCACTGCGGAACTTGTCGGTCGCCGCGTCGAGCACGTTCTGTCTCTCACGCACGCGCGCTAAGTTAGCTCGCCAGAGGGCGCATAAAGAGTGGATACTGACGCCGAGCCGCAATCCGTAAAGCCCGAGGTTGTCGCCTTGCTTTCGCGGACGGTCGGCCTCGATAGCTGGTCAATCGTTCGCTCAGCCTATTTCGCCGCGTCTGCAACGGCTGTCTCCTGTCCCTTGCCGCGGCGGAGGCGGAAGGGATCGCTCTTTACGATCTCGGTGAGGAGCGTGGAGAATTTGTAGTTGTCGCGGGCGAGTGCGGATTGGAGGCGGTCGAGTGTGGGCTCGTCGTAATAGTCCAGCCCGCGGCCGAGCGCGTAGATGAGCAGCTTTTCGCTGAGGCAGCGGGTGAAGGCGTCCTTGCGGTCGCGGAGCAGCGCGCGGAGATCGGCCACGCCATTGAGTTTGCGGCCGGTGCCGAGTTTGCCACTGGCATCGACGGGTGCGCCGGTTTCGTCGCGGTCGCGCCATTGGCCGATGCCGTCGAAGTTTTCCAGCGTGAAGCCGAACGCGTCCATTTTCGCGTGGCAGCCGGCGCACTTCGGGTCGGTGCGATGCTGCTCGAGCTTGTGGCGGAAACTGCCGGTGATGTCCTTGCGCCCACTGTCGTCGAGCGACGGCACATTCGGCAGCGCGGGCGGCGGCGGATTGCCGAGCAGTTGTTCGAGCACCCATTTGCCGCGCTTCACCGGCGAGGTGCGCGTGGGGTTCGAGGTCACGGTGAGCACGCTGGCCTGCGTGAGCAGCCCGCCGCGCGGCGTGCCGGCCAGCGAGACGCGCTTCCACTCGCCCGCGTCAAAACCGCCGGGAACCTTGAGCCCGTAAAGCTCCGCGAGCCGTTGATCGACCCAGGTGAAGTCGGCGTCGAGCAGGTCGAGCACGCTGCGGTCGTCGCGCAGGATCTCGGCGCAAAAGCGGCGCGTCTCCTCGATCATCGCGCCCGCGAGCTTCGGCTCCCACTTCGCGAAGACCTTCGCATCCGCGCTGTGCCCGGCGATGCGCCCGAGCTGGAGCCATTGCAGCGCGAAGTTATCCACGAGCGCCGCGGAGCGCGGGTCGCGCAACATCCGGCGCACCTGCGCGTCGAGATTCGCGCTTAGTTTTTTCTCCCACGCGAGTTGGAGCAGCGTCTCGTCGGGCGCGGAACTCCACAGGAAATACGCGAGCCGCGTGGCGAGTTGGAACTCGTCGAGCGGATGCGGCTCGGGATTTTCCGGCTCCGCGTCGGGCTCCAGCCGGAAGATGAATTTCGGCGACGCCAGCACCGCGGTGATCGCGCGGCGCAGCCCGCCTTCCCAGCCCTCGTTGTGCCCCACGGCGTAGTCCACCATCGCGCCCAGCCGCCCGATTTCCTCCGTCGTGCCGGGCCGCCGCCACGCGCGCGAGACGAAGCGCGTGAGCACCTCGCGCACCTGCTCGCGCTCGGGTTTGTCGCCGGTGAAAACCATCAGCGCCTTGTTCGACGGCGTGCGCGTGTCGAGCGGCCCCTCGGTTTCGAGATACTCCACCCGCAGCGTCGGCGGAGCCTGGCCCGGCGCGGGCTTGAACGCCGCGAGCGCGATGCGCTCCATCCCGGCAGTGCCCGTGATTTTCACCTCGATGAGCTGCGCGCCTTTTTCATCGCGCGCCTTGATTTCCACGGTCTTCAAAATCACCGCCGGCGTGACCGCGCCGAGCGCCACGCCGTCGAGCCGCGCCAGCTCCGCGGCGGGCGAGGGATGCGCGATCTTCGGCCCGCTGACGAGCAGCGCCACGCGCACCGGCACGTCCGCCGGGCCTTCGGCGTAAAGCTTCGCGCGCACCCAGAATTCATTGTCCGGCGTGATCCGCACCGGCGTGTTCAGCGGCCCGGAGAGGATCGCCTCGCGCTCCGCCGCATTGACCGAGCGGAAGCGGTCGGGCGGCACATGGGGATTCGCCGGCTCGCAGTATTTGCCCGCCATCGTGCGCTTCGGCGGACGCGCGGGATTGAGCGGGATGGCCTCCTCCGCGATGCGCTCCGCGGCGTCGAGATAGCGCTCCATGAGCACCGGCGAGACCGAGAGCACATCGGCGATATTGTCGAAACCGAAGCCCACATCATCGCTCGGAAAATCCTCCGCGGGCTTGAACTCGACGTGGAGCAAATCGCGGATGGTGTTGTTGTATTCCGTGCGGTTCAGCCGCCGCACGGTCAGCCGTCCGGGGTCGGGCGCCGCGCCGTTGGCGGTGGAAAAAACCGCGTTCACCGAAGCGACGAACGCGCGCCGTTCCTCCGCCGTCGGCTGCGGCTCATCCTCCGGCGGCATCTCGCCGGACTCGACCATCCGCACCACCTCCCGCCACTGCTTGCGCGCCCGCAGCAGCGCGAGATCATCGCGCACCTTGTGCAGCGCGAGGCCGGCCTTCTGCTTTTTTTCGCCGTGGCAAGCGGTGCAGTGCTCCTCCACAAACGCGACGCCGGCCTGTGCGAAAGGTGCAGGTGCGGGCTCTGCGGAAAAGCTGTGCGACGGACACGCGAGCAGCCCAGCCAACACGAGCACGGGACGGACGAAATGGACGTGCATGGACATGAGGGCGCGCTATTTCGACGGCGGCGGAGCGTAGAGCCAGATATCGTCGATCTGGTTCATTTCGCTTTTTTTCGAATCGAGCGTGCCGCCGCCATCGTCCGTGCGGTTTTTGCCGACGCCGTAGAGGAGAAAAGTGCCGCCGTCTTTGCGCCGATAGATCAGCGGCTGACGCGAGTACGTGTCCACTGGCAGCTCCGCGATGAAGTCTGGAGCAAGCTCGGCGAGCTTTTCTGGAAAAGCGCCGCGCGCCATCCGAAAGCGCTCCAGCGCGATAGCAAGGTGGGTTTCGTCGAGGAGCGTTTGAGTGAAGACAAACCATTGATCGACGGTCGAAAAATCTGACGTCGATATGCGAAAAAGGAAAAAATAGTAGAGGTCCATTGAGCTGCTCCAATTTTTTGGCCCCGAGGGCGCGGCTTTGTCTGGATCGAAGCGTGAAGCGTCATTGCTGACCCGCGAGAGTATTTCGTCCAACCATTGATTGTGGCGAAGCTGGTTGTCGCGAAAAACCCGCTTCGGAATGAACTTGATGGCTTTCATCGCCGGAGGTGAGGGCCGGCCGTTGAGGGATGCAGCGTAAAGATTCCACCGTCCAGTCGGAGACGCGGCGACGAAGGCATCATAAGTCGTGTTGTTAGCTGCGCGTTCGCTCGCGAATGCCCGCCGGTAGTCATGCCACAATCTCACCGTTGCCAAGTCCATTTCGATCATCCTCAATTCGGAATCGGTCCAAGCGCGGTCCATAAGGCCATCGCCCACGCTGCGACAAAGGCCTTCCACGGCCCGCCTTTGCACAAAGGCCGAGAGGGTCGTCGTCTCGTCCTGCAGGGCGCGGTACGTTTGGAAACCATCTTGAAAATCCATGTAAGCCATTGCCGGATCTCCGAGCGCCAAGTGCGCCCGCATCCGCAGGCTAAAGAGTTTCGTCGCGTCTGAGAGCGTCCCGCAATGAGGCAGGAGCATGCCCACCCCGGCTTTCCAATCCAGCGGGAACTGGCAGCGCGGGCGGGTCCGCCATTCGCTCCATTCCTTGATTTGCGGTGCGTAATGGTCGAGCGCCAGAAGAACATCCTGCGGCTCAGAGTCCGTTGTTTTCGCAATGAAGCCTACGTCTTTGAAGTGCTTCTGCCAAGCTTTCCAATCCAATCGCTCACCCTTCGCCATATCGCCGAAGTTCGGAATGGATGGCCAACCGTTGCCACGCGGGAGTTCCATCGGGCTCTGCACGCCGCCGGTGAAGATCGCCCGGAACATCGGCAGGGCGGCGAAATTTTCCGCGTCGGGGATTTCCGGTGGGGCGAATTCGGCGAGGGTCAGCTTCACGCCGCGGGCGCGGGCGGCGGCGCAGTAGCGCTGCCAGCGGACTTCCGCGCGCCAGTTGGAGAAAAGGTGCGTGCCCAAGGCGAAGCCGATGAGCACGAGAAAGATCGTGGTCAGCGGATGCGAGCGGAACCAGGCGAAGACACGGCGCATGGCGGGAAGTTAGCGAAGCGGGCGCGCGGGCGGCGAGCGGTTTGAAAAAACAGGACCGGCGTGGTGACATGCGCGGCTCACGAAGACGGTGCGCGAAATCGGCGGGGAGGAGCGGTTGGCGCGGGCGGGGGGAGTTTCCGCTTGGCATTGGGGCGCGCGGTGCCAAGCGTGCGGTTTTCTTTTTCACCGCGTGCCAGTCCTGCGAATCATTCTATGCAGTGCGTGCGTCATCGCCGCCGCCTTTGCCGCCGAGCCCGCGCCGGTGCCCGGCCCGCTTGCTTGCGAGTCGCTGCCGGCAGCGCGGTTTCAATTCAGCGGCGTGGTCGGGGCGCGGGTGGAGGCGAATCGACATAGCGGTCGATGACTCGCGACAGAGTGTAGTGAAAAGGATTGCTTTCGGCGAAATGCCAGACCGCCAG
>JANXSB010000242.1 GCA_025352865.1 Chthoniobacter sp.
GATCCGCTGCTCGTCATCGAGGCCGCGCGCGCCATCAATGACGTGCCGATCAATGCCGCACTCCCGCAGCTCGCCGCGCTCATCGCCAAACCCACCGCCGACGAACAGCTCATGTTCCGCGTGCTCAACGCGAACTTCCGCACCGCCGCCGCGCGGCCGCTCGCCGACTTCGCCGCGCGCGACGACGCATCCGACGCACTCCGCGCCGAGGCGCTGAAACTCCTCGCGCTCTGGCCGCAGCCGCCCGCCCGCGACCGCGTGGCCGGCGTCTTCCGTCCTCTCCCCGCGCGCGACGCCGCACCCGCCGCCACCGCGCTCCACACCGCGCTGCCAAAGCTGCTCGCCACGAAATCCGCAGACCTCGTGCTCGCCTCGCTCGACACCACCGCCGCGCTGCAAATGAAAGCCGACGGCCCCGCCATCCTCGCGCTCATGGCGAAGCCGGATGCCTCGCCGAAAATCCGCGGACGCGCGCTGGAAACGCTCGCCGCGCTCGGCGACCCAAAACTCCCCGACGCCATCCAGCTCGCGCTCACCGACAAGGACGCCGCCCTGCGCGTGAGCGCCAGCGCGATGCTCGCGAAGCTAGATCCCGCCAAGGCTGTGGAGCAGCTCGCTGCCGTTTTCACCCAAGCCGCGGTGCCCGAAAAGAAGGCCGTGCTCAACGCGCTCGGCAGCATCCCCGGCCCCGCCGCGGATCAAACGCTCACCGCGCTGCTCGGAGATTTGAGCGCCAGAAAAATCCCCGCCGAAGTGCAGGTCGAACTCCTCGAAGCCGCCGGCAAACATCCCGCGCCCGAGGTCAAGGCAAAGCTCAAAGCCCACGCCGATGCGCTTCCGAAAACCGATGCGCTCGCCACTTTCCAGCCCTGCCTCACCGGCGGCGACACGACCGCGGGCGAGACGGTTTTCCGCGAGCACGCCGTGGCCGCCTGCCTGCGCTGCCACAAGCTCAAAGGCAGCGGCGGCGAGGCCGGCCCCGACCTCACGGGCATCGGCGCAAAGCGCGACCGCGCCTACTTTCTCGAGTCCATCGTCCTCCCGAATGCGAAGATCGCCGACGGCTTCCAGACCCTCGTCGTGACGATGAAAAACGGCGACATCCAGGCCGGCGTCGTCAAAAGCGAAACCGACGCGGAGCTTGTCCTGCAAATGGCCGGAGCGCCGCCGGTCACTTTGAAAAAGGCCGGCATCAAAGCCCGCGACACCGCCCCGAGCGGCATGCCGCCGAACCTCGGCGACCTCCTCACCAAACGCGAAATCCGCGACCTCGTGGAGTTTCTCGCGAGCTTGAAGGAGTAGGCGCTCCACCCTCGGCCTTGCCGGGCCGCAGCGTCCGGATTTTACTCAATCCGGTCTCACCACTCCACCGCCACGCTCCGGCGCTGCTGGAAGCGGTCGTTGTAAAAGAGCTGCTTTTTCGCCGCGCCGAACTCGTGGACGAGCCGGGTGCATTTCACGTCGAAGCAGCAGTACTCGGCGATCTCGCGCATTTTTCCCTCGCGCCACCAGCGGATGGCGTCGAGCCCGTCGCCGGTTTTGCCGACGCCGAGGGAGGCGGTGGCGACGGCGTCGAGACTGAGGCGGTGGCCGAGTTTTTTTTCCACCTCCACGAGCATGTCGAGCGTGTGGCAGAGGTGCGGCAGGTCGTAGGCGGTGTAGCCCATGAGGACTTCGTAATCGAAGCTGATGACGTTGAAGCCGACGACGAGGTCGGCGCGCATGAGCTGATCGACGAGATCCTTCACGCGTTTCTCCGGGTAGATGCGGTATTCGCCGAGCCGCGTGCTGTAGGTCACGCCGACGGACATGCCCATCTCGGCTTTTTTGTCCCAGCCGCCGGCGTCGTTGGCGGTGCGCTGGGTTTCGAGGTCGAAGTAAACGATGTCGCGCATGGGAAAAATGACGAATGAAGGATGACGAATGACGAATCAATGACGAAGCGCGAATTCACGCGGCGCGGCGCACGGGCTCATCGTCATTCCGTCATTCGTCATTTTCCACCCCACTCGTACTCGCCCGCGTCGAAGGCCATCGCGTTGGCGATGCGGCGCACTTTGAATTCCTCCACCACCGCGCCGTCGCTTTGGAAAATGGTCACGACCTTTCCGCCTTCGCGGCCCATCACGGCCCATTTGAGCGCGGGCGTTTGGGTGAGCGCGCGGAGCGGGAGGCCGTCTGGCGTGCGAAGAAATGCGCCCTTCGCGTCGAAGCCGATCTGCATGTCGAGGTCGTGGCTGGCGTCCTGGAAAAGCGGATTCGGCACGAGGCGGATGCGGATTTTTTCCTCGGGTTTGAAAGGCTGCGGGCGCGCGAGTTTGTCGGTGACGGCGGCGAAGGTGTCGCTCGCGATGATGGATTTCGAGAGGACGGTTTTCCATGTCGAGGCGGCTTCCGCGGCGGCTTCGAGCGCGAGGCCGCGCACGCGCTGGAGGCCGGGTTTTTCCTCAATGAGAAAAATGAGATCGCTGGTGCGCGAGGCGAAGATGCGCACGGGCGCGGGCTCGGCAGGGTCGATGGCGAGGCGGCGGTGAAACTCGCCGGCGCGGCTGAACTCTTTCACCTCGGTGCGCTCCGCCGTCTGGTCGATGACCCACACGCGGTCGTCGCGCCCGAGGCTGGCGTCGAGCGGCTTCGCGAGATCGGGCAGCGCGAGCGGGCGCGTCGCGCCTTTCTCCACGATGGCGACTTTCCCCTCCGCGATGACGGCGCGCGGCGGCGGCTCCGCGGTCTTCGGTGCGGCCTCGTCGCCCACGGCGAGCGCGGCGATCTGCGGATCGAGCGGGATTTCGCCGGTGAATTCTCCGGCCTGATCCGCGCGCACCAATTGCGGTTTTCCGTCCGCGCCTTCGGCCCACAGCGCGAGGCGTCCGCTCGCGCGCAGCTCGATCGCGAGGATGCGGCGCAGGCGCGGCGAATCGTCCGCGATCATCCAGTCATTGCCGTGATACGCGATGCCCTCGACATCCAGCTCGCCGACCGCAAAGCCGCGCGCAGAGTAGGTTCCCGCGGGCGCGGGCTTGCCCGCGTCGTCCTTGCCGTCCCAATTGGTGATGAAGCCATTCAGCCCGACGAAGAAGTCTTTCTTCGTCGCCTCCCGCGCGAGCACGCGGACGAGTT
>JANXSB010000305.1 GCA_025352865.1 Chthoniobacter sp.
ACAAGACCAACCGCGCAGCGGGGTCAGCGGCTAACGAGATTGACTTCGGAGTAGCGCCTTCCGGCACCTTCTCTTGCGACGACCACGCCCTCAAAGGCTTCGTAGCAGACGAAGTGCAGGATCAGGCAGATGCAGCGCTCAATCCTCTCATTGACGAGACTGAGACTGTAACGGAAAAGCTCATGCTTGACCGCGAGCAGAACGCAGCAAACCTCCTCACCTCTACCGCTAACCTTATTTTTAACACCACCCTCTCAGGCACCTCACAGTGGAGCGATTACAGTAACTCAGACCCCGTTGGAGACGTCCGCGTAGCACGCACCAGCGTTCACACGAACACCTTCAAGAAGCCGAACACGCTCATCATGAGCAAGGTGGTATTCGACATCCTCATCGACCACCCAGCAATCATCGAGCGCATCAAATACTCGCAGCTCGGAGTTGTGACGAAGGAATTGCTCGCCCGAGTATTCCAAGTCGAGCAGATCATCGTAGGTGAAGCAGGTAGCAACACCGGGGTAGAAGGCCAGACCGACGTACTCGCATACATCTGGGGCAAGCACGCAATCGTTTGCTTCATCGCTCCTCAGATCCGCCTCAAGATGCTCACACTCGGTGTCACCTTTACTTACTCGCAGCGCATCGCGAAGCGTTGGAGAGACGAAGACCGCGAGGGTACGTATGTCCGCATCGGTAACGATAACTACATCCAGAAAATCATCGCAGCCGCAGCAGGATACCTCATTAAAAACGCAGTAGCCTAGATTTAAAAGCCTCGCTCAACTAGGGAGCAGTCCGGGTTCGTAGCCCGGACCATGAGGCAAAATAACAATCATCACCATGGCAAAAGACGTACAATCAACTATTCCGGTCCGTCCGGCATATCAAGTAAAGAAGGGTCCCGTTAAGCAGGAGAGCTTACAGCACGTCCAATACGGCGCGACTGCAGTCTTCGACACCGCAGGTAACGACAGCTCGGGCGTGGCAAACACAACCATCGCGGCTCACGGCCTCGGAGTATTCTTGCCTATTAAAGCAATCGTAGTCCGCGCCCTCTACCAAGTCATTACCGGCTTTACGAGCGCAGGCGGTAACACAGGCACCGTAGCCATAAAGGTAGAGTCAGCAAACGACCTCAAGACCGCGACTGCAGTATCAAACGCAGCGTTCTCGACACCCGGCCTGCAAGACGCAACCGCCGTGCACTCAGCCGCAACGTCAATAGCATTGACCGCGCAACGCGAGCTAACCGCAACAGTAGCAGCCCAAGTCCTTACAGCTGGCAAGCTCGTGCTCTACGTGGAGTACGTCATCGGCGCATAATAAATTTAATTTAACAACACCATGAACAAAATCTTTCAAGTCCTGAGCAACCTGAAACACGACGGGGACCTTCTCGTAAAGGGGACATTGCTCGAAGCGCCACTCTATCAATTCGAAACTCTCGTGCGAGAGGGAGTACTTCGAATTGTTGAAGGCGCCTCAAACATAGCGGAAGCGGCCGACATTCTTGCAAAAGAAGCAGCTCAATCCATAGAAGAAGGCACCGAGCCCGCAGCGCCAGCACCTCAAGACACATGGGCACCTACCAAGGAGCCAGTAGTAGCGCCCGAAGTTCCAAAAGAACCGGAGGCACCACAGGCACCTGTATCTCAAAAGTACACGGTACTCAAGGAGTTCGAAATTACAAACACCGAGTCCAAAAACTTCGGCACGCATGCAGTCGGCGCAGTTATCGTGGCAGACCCAGTCGCAGCGCAAGCGCTTGTCGACAATGGCACCCTCTCTCTCGTAACAGAGACCGCACCGGACGCAGGCGCTAACCTCTAAACACCATGGCCGCAAAATCACAAGTACTCAACATCCTCGCAGCCGGAACGGTTCAAGCCGGAGCCGGTACTGTGACCGGCACGGGAGTCGTATTTCGTGAGGCGTGGCGCGAGTCAGCCATCCAGCTCACAGTATCCGCAGCGGCGACGCTTGCGGGAGACACGCTGGACGTCTACATTGACACATCCGCAGACGGCGGAGTGACGTGGTACAACGTCGGACACTTCACACAAGTGCTCGGTAACGGTGGGGCCAAAAAGTTTATCATGGCGCTGCGTTCGGACAATCCGGGTGCATCCGCTGTATCGGACGTCACGGCAGACGCTGCGGCAGGTGCGACCCGACAGTTCGGAATCGGTGACAGATTGCGCTACCGAGGTATCGAAGTGGGCACCGGCTCGTTCACGTACGGCATCGTGGCTATGCTAAAATAAAATCACCATGGACACATTCACCTACAACATCCAAATACTCGAGCCGGAAATCATCACGGTGCAAGAGGACAACAGCCAGCTTCTCTCGGTTCCCTTTCAAATCATCAAAGTCGCCGCAGATGGCACCGGCACCATAGACGTAACACTGCGTCACGGATTCCCTCTCGACATAACGCCGGAGGAAGTCGAGGCAGATCTTAACCAAGTCGCAGAAACGTGGGCAGCGGACATCGCACTCGGTGAAAAATCCGCAGCGATTGAGAAAGCGCAGGCCAACGCGAACGCGACTATCTCCGCCATCAAGGGCCTCAAAATTACCAATAAAGCATCAATATAATTTACTATGAGCAAGACCATCACAATGCAGCATGCGGGAGTGTTCACACTCGACGCTAACGTCAAGATGAGGCACCTCGATGCTCGCGGAAACGTCAAGCCTATTTTCCAAGAGAATAAGCTGTGCATCGCTCTCATGGAGCAGGGCGTCATCTCTCCACACTGGATAAACTCCATCATCGGCAAAGTCATTTCGCACTCCTTTATCCTCGGATACTGGGCCAGCGAGAAAGACGGCCACAACCTCATCACCGACGCAGGCCGCGGCGTGATGAGCTCACGTATCAACGGCTCCGGCGGTCTCGCAGCGTTCACGTCCATCGGACAAGGGACCGGCACGACGGCAGCATCGAACGCAGACACCACACTCGGCACCGGCGTCACTGCGGCAGGTGCAGGCGACGCGGGCGTTCACGCACTCGCTACGGTATCGGTAACGGCATCACGTGTCACGACGACAGTCACCAACGATACCGCACAGCTTGTTGGTACAGTTGCAGAGGCGGCAACGATCGCAGTCACAGAGTCAGGCGTATTCAATGCCGACACAGCAGGCTCGATGCTATGTCGTCAGGTGTTCACCGCGGTCAACGTGGTCAACGGCGACTCCCTCCAATTCACATGGAAAATCAAGGCAGCATAGTTATCAGCTAACCGGCAACAAACATGTCACGACAATACTGGCAGGAATCCATCGCCGATGAACAGGGCATCAACGGAACCGCCATCGCGGCGACGACAACCGAGACCGTTCTATTTCCCGACAACACCATCCCGAACGGCTACATGCGCGACGGGCGCAAGCTCCGCATCACCGCGTGGGGTAAGTTCTCGAACGTCATCACGACTCCGGGTACCACCACATTCCGCATCAGATGGGGAGGCGTTGCGGGCACAATCATCGCACAGTCGAGCGCAATCTCGCTGAACATTCTCGCAGAGACCGACCTCATGTTCAAAATCGAGTGCGACATCACCGTCCGAGCGAACGGTGGCTCAGGCTCAGTACTCGCCATGGGACTCGTAACACTTGCGGCACAGCTAGCCGCGAACAACAACCAGCCGAACTTCATGGGAAGCGCCGGAGGCGCAAGCACCAACACGCCAGCAGCCGTCACCGTCACGTTTAACGCCGACACCGCACTCTCCGTTACGGCGCAGTCGTCCGTGAATACCGCAGGCACGACCATCACCGGCATGGAGTACACACTCGAAGCGCTAAACTAAAATCCAACATGGCGAGATCACTATTCAACTCGCCCTTAATCTCAGACGCGAACCTCATAAACTACTACCGCCTCAACGGCGACGCGACTGACTACAAGGGCGCAGCAAACGGCACAGCAAAAGGACTTCCGACGTACAGTACGGGCTATTCGCCATTCAACGACGGCAGCAAGGGTATCTGGTTCAACAATACCGCCAACGCCGCGACCGCGATAATGTACGTCACGGCCCCTTTTTATTCTCCGGGTGCATCCGACTTTACATACATGTGCTGGTGCCTCCCAACCGCGCCCGCAACCGGCGGCGAAGAGTGCATCCACAACGAGACCAACGGCGCGACCGGACACCCTCACATCTACATGGGGCTCATCGGAGCAGCGAACGCCGTGACGTACCAAGACTCCATGACCGACAGCGGAGGCGGGAGCGTGGACCCTGTCATCGGACACATAACAGAGGGCGAGTTTGCAACGTGGAAGTTTCTCGTGCGCACACGCAGCGGCGGCTTGAGCAAGAACTACATCAACGGACAGCTCGTGTCGTCCATCTCAAACACACTCACGCTCATCGCCTCGAGCAACGGCCAGATAGGCCGACGAAGCAACACGTCATACCCGAACGCCTGCTATCCATTTCCGGGTTACATGGCCGACGTCGCGATGTTCAGCCGCGGCCTCACCGTCCAAGAAATAGGCATGCTCTGGGACCCAAAGTACGACCCGAAGATGTCAAACCCGCTCCGTCCGGCCATTTTCAAGCCCAGCGAAGCTCAACCATACGCCAACCAGAACGTCATCCGAGGACGATAGAGTGCTACAATTTATGCTATGGGATTTTCCGCACTACGCTCACCGCAGTCGCAATTCAAGCAGGGCAAAGTCTCGGGCGGCACTGCGTGGACTCAAACACTCACCGAAACCGTCACTTTTTCGGACGTTCTTTTACGCACTCCGGGCAAGACGCTCCTCGATACAATCACCCTCTCCGATGTGCTTATACGGCAGACGGTGAAAGTGCTGGCAGACACCATCACTCTCACCGAGACGCTCACTAAGATACAGGGCAAGGTCCTCACCGACACGATAACTTTCAGCGACTCACTTGTGCGGCTTGCGGGCAAGGTGTTCGCGGAATTAATCACGCTCTCCGATACCCTCACGAAGCTCACGAGCCGCACGTTCGCAGAGACCGTGACTTTTTCCGATACGCTGCTCAAGAGCATATCTCGTACATTTTTGGAGACCATCACTTTGAGCGACACACTACTCAAAAGCATCTCGAGGACGTTCACCGAGACCATCACGTTGTCGGATACTCTCCTCAAGCAAGCGGGCAAAGTATTCACCGAGACCATCACCCACAGCGATACTCTCACGAGACTCTTGACCCACTTTGTGACACTTTCCGACACCATCACGCTCTCCGATACACTCACCCGAGTCATCGGCAAGTTTTTCAATGAGACCGTGACGCTCTCCGATGTATTGACCCGCATGTCGAGCAAAACATTCGCGGAGACACTTACCTTTTCCGATACGCTGGCAAAGCAGCTTTCACGTACGCTCACGGAGACAGTGACGCTCACCGATACGTTCACCAAGTTCGTGCAGCATTTCCTCACCTTGAGCGACACCATCACGCTATCCGACGTGCTGCTCCGCACGCCTGCAAAGGTATTTTCGGAGACTATAACCCTCACCGATTCACTTGTGCGGCAGAGTACAAAGGTCCTATCGGAAACCATCACACTCACGGACTCACTGCTCAAATCTATCAGCCGCACATTTTCCGAGGTCATCACGTTCACCGACTCGCTCGTTGCGAACAAGGTCACCATCAAAATCCTCACCGAGACCATCACACTCTCGGATACGTTGTCGAAGCAGACGACAAAACTACTGACTGAAACCGTGACTTTGACCGATACCTTGATCAAGCAACTCTCGAGATCGTTCTCGGAAACGCTTACATTTACCGACACGCTTTTGAAACAGCTCGGGCGGTCTTTCTCGGAAACGATCACGCTTTCAGATGTGCTCTTGCATACACCAGTCAAGATTTTCAGCGAGACAATCACGCTGACTGATACTCTCGCAAAGCAAACGAGTCGCACTCTTTCGGAGACAATTATTTTCACGGATACATTGATCCGGCAGCTCGCTCGCACCTTGAGCGAAACCGTCACGTTTACGGACTCCCTAGCTCGTCAAATTGGCCGTACGCTCACCGAAACGGTTACTTTGAGCGATACCCTATCCAAGCAGGCAAACAAGCTCTTGAGCGAAACTGTGACGTTCAGCGACGTGTTTTTGAGGCAGCTTTCCCGCCTATTCACGGAAACGGTCACTTTTACCGATACTTTCACCCGGAGGGTCAGCAGGTCATTCCTCGAAACTCTCACATTTTCGGACACGCTCATAAAGGCGACGCTCAAAGTGTTCACAGAAACGATCACGTTTTCGGACATTTTCACTCTCATCAAACAAGGGTTTGCATCGGTGCGCAAAGGTGTGCTGGTTCTCACTACTCTCGCAAATAACTTTGTGCTAAAATTATCAGGACGAGGAAACACATCGACCATGCCGACAACGGAGTTGCAAGCGACTCTCAAAAACACGGTCAATAAAAATGTTCTCCCTAACAAAGACAACAAAACAATTCTATGAAAATACTTCTAGCACCCACAGAGGATTTTATAAAACTACAGAAAGCGCAGCTCACTCTTGACGTTGCAGCAGGCTCGAGCGTTGTCTTGACGGTCATCAATGCGGATGGCTTTAAAGTCAACGATTTTATCGTGGTCGGATACGAGGGATCAGAGCTCGCGGAGTTGTGCAAGATTACGGCAGTCGGCGCGACATCGATGACGGTGCAGACGCTTGTGCTTGGCCACAAAGCGGATGAGCCGATCACAAAGTATCGTTTCAATCAGCGCAAATTCTACGGAGCAACTTCATCGACCGGATCATATACCGAGCTCACAGGTTCGGGGTCACCGATCACGATACAGGTCGGAGATCCACAGGGTACGTACTGCGAATACATCGGCATCGAGGGGTACACATATTTCAAGTCGACATATTTCAATTCTCAATCATCCGAGGAAACTGCGATCGGAGATGCGTTTGCGGTTCAGGCAGACGAGTCGACACGATACACTTCGCTCTACTCCATCAAAAAACAAGCGGGACTGACTCGCAATCCTTTCATCAATGACGGGCTGGTCGAGACATATCGCAAGCGCGCAGAAAATGAGATTAATTCATATCTCATGACTCGCTACACATTGCCACTTACAAATTCAACCGGAGGGCTTGAGGTCCCGGCGATCGTGGAAAACTGCGCGACACTTCTCGCGGCGGGCTACATGGATTATCAGGAGTTCGGCAAAGATGGCGAGGGGATCAAGTGGCTTGGTGAGGCTCGGTCGATCATCAATGCAATCAAGAACGGCACACAGCGCTTGATCGGGCTCGACTATCAAGAGATGGCTTTCGTGAGCAGTTCGAACCAAGTGCAGAGCTACCCGGATACTACCGACAACACCAACGGGCCTGACCGTAAATTTACGATGCGGCAGCGCTTCTAGAAACACCATGGCAGAGGCATTCAATATTTCGTGGATGATCGAGGGAGAAAAGCAGATCAGTCGTAATCTGCTCCTCCTTGCATCGCGGGTAAAAGACTGGACTCCGGCATTTGCGGAAACAGCGTACTCTCTCAAGTCGATATTTTCTAAAGAGGTCTTTGATACCGAGGGTGCTGCGATCAATGAGCGATGGGCACCGCTTTCAAAAGCATACGCCTACCGCAAGGCGCAAAAGTATCCCGGCAAAGGGATACTCGAGGCGACGGGTCGCATGCGCAATGGGTTCATGACGCTCTATCGGCCGGATATGGCGGCGGTGTGGAACGATGTGCAGTATTTCAAGTACCACCAGAGCAATCAAGCAAGAAGCAGTAACTTACCCCGCCGTGTAGTTATGAAACTCGCACAATCTCAAAGAGAAATGGTTGTCAAGATCTTCCACTCCTACTTTTCTTCGGTCGTTAACGGATGATGTGTTTATGATCTCAGAGAAAACACGCAGTCACAAGAAAACAGAAACTTACGGCAATAACCGTGCTAAAATGAAGTAACCATGCCTCCATCAGAATACATTGATCCAATAATGAAAAAATATGGTGATCTTGTCGCATCAAATACGGATCGCTTCAAGCGTATTTATTATGGTGATCCGATACGCATCGGAGTGTCAGAGCTTCCGGCACTTGTTATTGCAAAGGTCGAAACACTGGTCGCAAACCACACCAACGTCGAGGACACGCACGCAGTACGCATGTCAATGACCGTGGTGACGGATGTGCGAGATACCATCAATGAGGACAAGACGATGGTGCGGGGGGTAAACGACCTGTATAATCTCATGGAGGGACGGGATGCTTCGTACAAGTTACTCACCAACTCCTTGCTTTACATACTTCGCCACAATGTAGAGCTTGACATCGCCCTCAACCTACGCACCGATCTTTCTACGATGACCAGAGTCAGCTACGGCATGACGATGGATAAGCGAAAAGAGAACGCGTGGTCGATCGAGGGGACAGTCGAGTTCGTGGCACACTTTATTCAAGTGAGATAACAAAAAACACCATGTCAGAAAAAAAT
>JANXSB010000309.1 GCA_025352865.1 Chthoniobacter sp.
CCCGTGGAAAAACTCCCAATAGGCGTTCCATCCGTGGTGACGTGGTGGATAAAACCATCCGTTATGCCGCTAATCCAAAGTGTTCCATCGGTCGGGCTGACGACAAGGTCTCCCGGTGTGAAAGCGAGGTGGATTGTGCCGAGGAAGATGCCGTCTTGGCTCACTTTCGCCAGATTGTTCAAATTTGAGTTGCCCCCTGCCACATACAAACTGTTTTCCGCGTCGATCGTGCTCCCGAGTGGGTGGCCAAACCCAGGTAAGAAGACTGTAAGGAGCGGCACACCCAATGGGCTGAAGATGCGGACAACGTTCGCGCCTTGGTCCCCGACAGCTATAGTGCCGTTGGCAAAGACACTCAGGTCCGCAGGCCCACTCCCAGAAAAACCCCATGTATTTAGCTGTATGCCGGAGGGGTCGAAGGTATTGACCCCGCTAACGTAAGTGGTAACGAGATTCCCATCCGGTGTCAGGGAAGCTCCTTGCCACGAAGATCCGGCACCCGTGTAGGTTTGCTCCAATATCCCTGCTGCGCTGTAGCGCTGGACGTTGTTACCAAAGTAGTTGTTTAACAAAATTTCCCCCGGCTCGAAAGCAGCGGCGGAAGTAGAAACCATCCCTTGCCGTAGCGCGAGAAGGCTGATCGTAATTGTGAGGACGATTTTCATTTGGGGAGAGGATGTTGGTAACTCTGACGGCTAGGAGATCGTAGAAAACTGACTGGCAAATACTTGAGGCACAAACTTTTTTTCTAAACCGCCCCGCACTGCCCCCGCTGCCGCAGGGCGTGGTCGGCGAGGACGAGGGCGGCCATGGCTTCGACCATGGGGACGGCGCGCGGGAGGACGCAGGGGTCGTGGCGGCCGCGGGCCTGCAGCTCGGTGTCCTCGCCGGTGGTGGTGACGGTCTGCTGCTTTTGGAAGATGGTGGCGGTGGGCTTGAAGGCTACGCGGCAGAAGATGGGTTCGCCGTTGCTGATGCCGCCCTGGATGCCGCCGCTGCGGTTGGTGGCGGTGCGGACGCGGCCGGCTTCCATGTAGAAGGCGTCGTTGTGCTCGCTGCCGCGGAGGCGCGCGCCGGCAAAGCCGCTGCCGACTTCAAAGCCTTTGGTCGCGGGGAGGCTCATCAGGGCTTTGGCGAGGTCGGCTTCGAGTTTGTCGAAAACGGGCTCGCCGAGGCCGGCGGGGACGCCGCGGATGGCGCATTCGATGAGCCCGCCCACGCTGTCGCCCTCGGCCCGCACGGCTTTGATCAAAGCGATCATCTTTTCCGCCATCGCCGCGTCGGGGCAGCGGACGATATTCGCGTCCACTGCGTCCATCGTGACCGTAGCCGGGTCCACCTCGGCGGTGAGGTCGTGGATGGCTTTGACGTAGGCGACGATCTCGAGGCCGGGGCACAGCTCGGCGAGCACCTTTTTCGCCACAGCCCCGGCGGCGACGCGGCCGATGGTCTCGCGCGCGGAGGCGCGTCCCCCGCCCTGCCAGTTGCGGATGCCGTATTTCGCCTGGTAGGTGAAGTCGGCGTGCGAGGGGCGGAAGGCGGTCTCCATCTCGCGGTAGGCCTCGGGGCGCGCGTCCTTGTTGGTGACGTTGATGGCGATGGGCGTGCCGAGGGTGCGGCCCTCGAAGACGCCGGAGAGGATGTGGCAGGTGTCGGCTTCGTCGCGCGGGGTAACGATGTCGCTCTGGCCGGGGCGTCGGCGGTCGAGGTCGCGCTGGATGTCGGCCTCGGTGAGCGCGAGGCGCGGCGGGACGCCATCGATGACCACGCCGACGCCGCCGCCGTGGGATTCGCCCCAGGTGGAGATGCGGAAAGCGTGGCCGAACTGGCTGGACATAGGGCGCGGAGGGTAGCGGCGGAGCGACGCGCGCGGCAAGGGAAAGGTGGCGCGTGGCGGGTCGGTCGGAAAAAACGCCGTCATTCTGAGCGGAGTTCCCGGCGGGCGAGGGCGGGCGGGAACGGAGTCGAAGAACCTCTAACTATTTCTTCGGGGGCGCAGGCGGCGGGTGAAGCGGCGCACATCTCCCGCCACCTTTCCCGAAGAAATAGTTAGAGGTCCTTCGACTGCGCTGCGCAAAGCCTCCGCTTCGCTCAGGATGACGGCAGGTTTTTTCTACGCCGCAAACCGCTCCCAAAAAAAGTAAGGGCGGACGAACCGGGTCTGTTCGTCCGCCCTCTCGAGGAGGAAATTCTCGGAAACTATCGCGTCAGCTCGCTTCCGCCGGCTGCGGCGTGCTCGGCGTGGACGGGGTGAAGATGAGCTTGCCCTTGTCGGCGGTGACGTTCGATGTGTCGCCGGGCTTGAGATTTCCGCGGAGGATTTCCTCGGCCATCGGGTCTTCCAAATAACGCTCGACGGCGCGGCGCATTGGGCGAGCGCCGTACTGCGGGTCGTAGCCTTTTTCGATGAGCAGCTCCCTCGCTTTGCCGTCGAGGAGGATGGTGATTTCCTTGGCCTTGATGCGCTTGGCGACCTTCTTCACTTCGAGATCGACGATGGTCAGGAGTTCGGGCTTGCCGAGGGTGTGGAAGACGATGAGGTCGTCGAGGCGGTTGACGAACTCGGGCTTCAGCACGCGCTTGGCCTCGTCGAGGATCTTGTCCTTCATCACGTCATACGCCTGCTCGTCCTTGCCCGATGTGCCGAAGCCCATCGTGGTGGACTTCTTGATCAGCTCTGCGCCGATGTTCGAGGTCATGATGATGATGGTGTTGCGGAAGTCGATCTTACGCGCGAGCGAGTCGGTGATTTTTCCCTCCTCCAAAATCTGGAGCAGCAGGTGCATCACGTCGGGGTGCGCTTTTTCGATCTCGTCGAAAAGGACGACGCTATATGGGCGGCGGCGCACAGCCTCGCTGAGCTGGCCGCCTTCCTCGTAACCGACATAGCCGGGAGGCGAACCGATCAAGCGCGAGGCGGTGAATTTTTCCATGTACTCCGACATGTCGATCTGGATGAGCGCGTCGCGGTCGCCGAACATGAACTCGGCGAGGGTCTGCGCGAGAAAGGTTTTTCCGACGCCGGTCGGGCCGAGGAAGATGAACGAGCCGATCGGGCGATGCGGATCTTTGAGTCCCGAGCGCGCGCGCACGACCGCGTCCGCCACGGCGGCGACCGC
>JANXSB010000389.1 GCA_025352865.1 Chthoniobacter sp.
TCCACGATGTCGCACACCGCGCGCACCTCCACGCCTTCCATCCGCAGCAGATTGCCGAGATGGCTCGATCCCTTGTTGCCCGCGCCGACAAAGCCTACGCGCAGCGTTTTCTTCGCCGCGGCCCCAGTCGTCTGCGCCCTCAGTGCAGCCGTGCCGCCCAACGCCATCAAGGCTCCGGTGCTGGTGGTGGTTTGCAGGAACTCTCTTCTGTTGGTGTTCATATTGGTGAAAAGCGCGGTGGTCTGAAAATGAGTTACTTCGCTTCAACATCCGCCGGGACGGCCACGAGTTCGGCGTCGTCGAATTCGCAGCGGTCACTGGCCGTGAGTTGTGCCGTTGCGGAGGCCATGAAGACGATTTGTCCGGCACCGGACGGCCCTTCGATGAGGGCGGTGATTTCGCGCCAGTCATCGGCATCAGCCGGGCCGGTGGGGAAGAATCTCGCGTTGTGGGCGTGGGCGGTCCATTTGCCGTCGCTCGTATTCCAGCCGATCGCCAGCGCGCCTTGGCCGCGGCCCGTGGACTTCACGCGCAGGCGGGCAGCGAGTAGAGTGCCGGGTTTTGTTTTTGCCTTTATGCCAACCACGGCTTCGCCTGCACTGCTGATGCTAATGCGTCCGTCCGCACAAGTAATGACGCCGTGCGACTGGTCTTCTTGCCAAGTGAACCAGCCGTCTGGAGCTTCACCCTGGGCATGAGCCTTGGTGAACTCGCCGTTGCTGAGCAAATTTTTACGCGGCGTTTTCGCTGCAAAAATACTGCGCGCAAAAGCGGCGGGGTCTTTGGCACGACGGACGGCCTGCGCGATGCCGGGAAACTGTTCCACCCATGTTTTCGATTTGTTATTTCCGCCCTCCCACCAGCGGGCCTGTTCGCCGTAGAGCCACACGATGCCATCGCTGGCGGCAAGTGCGGAGGCGAGGTTGGCAGCCAGCCGCGCGGCGGGCGTGGACCCGGTGCTGTCGATATGCCACGCATCACCCGGCGGATTGATGTGCGCATCAAGATAGAGGCTCTGGCCGATGCGCAGACGTTGGGCAAATTTCTCCCGGTGCTCGGGGGCCACAAACTCCGGCAGCCGCAACCGCTGGCGGGTAAAGGCGGCGTTGTATTCCGCCGGCGAGTTGGCGCGATAGCCGATGTCCTCGGTGCCTTCGATGATGGTGAGGCCGGGCGGCAGCGCGTCCATCCACCCATCCACGAACGATGGCTGGAGGCCATAGGTATCGGCTTCCAGTGCTCGCGTTAGGTCACCGCTATCCAGCATGGGCAGCATGTCGGAAAAGAGGCGGTAGCAGAAAATTTTCACCTCGGGAAATTCCTCCGCCACCGCCCGCATCACCTCGCCACCGCGGGCGCGAGCCTTGGCGCGATACTCAGCGAAGTCGTGCTTTTCCCGGCCGGCCTGCGCGCCGTAGCGGAACTGCGAATGCGGTTTCGTGTAAGGCTCGGCATCGTAGAGCAGGCCGCGCAGCCCGCCCTGCTTCGCCAGTCGCGCCAGCAGCCGCCAGTGGTTCACCACCTCGCGCCAGCCCGCGTCGTCGAACCAATCCACATCGCCGGGATTCGCGTAGAGCATGAGAAAGGTCTCGCGACAGGTGGTTGGCTTTGTCGCCTGAAGGTCGGCCAGCGCCGATGCAAATTCTTCCCACTGCCACGGCTCGCGTGAGAAGGCATCCTTCGCGCTCACCACCGCCCCGTCGGTCAGGCGTCGGGTGGGGGCAATGGTGGTTCCATCAAACAAGCCCACCTTTTCAAACTCCGACAGATGCTGGCGGAACTGCCCTGGCGTGGGCGAATCCCAACCGGTGACAATCAGCGGCGGTGCCGCGCACAGTGGCAGCACGCGGAGGAAAAGCAGCAGGAGCGGCTTGAGTATTTTCACGGGTGTTAGTTCGCGGCGCATAAAGGCTACTTCCCAAGATGCCTGCCCAGCCGCACGAGTTGCGCGTGGCTGTCCTCGGGGAGGATGCCGCTCGCGGGGTTGATGGGCACATTGATCGTGACTGCGCCGCCGACGGATTTCACGGCCCGCACGAAGCCGAAAAGTTCGGCGTCCGAGTAGCGGCACATGCGGTCGGGGATGGCGGGGTTGAAGGTCATGTCGATAGGCAGGAGGCAATGCCACTGGACGTTGCCGATGAATTGGCTGTCCGGCATGTAGTAGTGCGCGGTGTGGCCGGCGCGCTGCATCACGCCATCGGGCGTGAGCGTGAAGGTGCCGCCGGGTGCGAGGAAATCGCGACGGATGCGCCCGCCGTCGAGGATGTGGATTTCCCCCGCGTGATAGTCCTCGATGGGGCAGCGCGGCATCACGTCGCCGCCGGTGCAAAACTCCGCGCCGCTGAAGGCCACGGCGGAATCGGGATTGCCCGCGCGGCACGCAGCGAGCCATTCCTGCCATCGCTCATTGGGCAGCGGCAGGCAGGTGTCGAACCACCAGCCGTGATGCCGCGCGCCGAATTTCTCCGAATAGCCGCGGATGAGCGTGCGATACCACGCGGCGTAGTCGGCAGGCGCGATGCCGGATTGCGCGCGAAGCGTGGGCTCGTTGTCCGAGGGAATGTAGAGCACGAGCCGCTTGCCACGCTGCGCGAGTTGCAGCGCGATTTCCATGACGAGATCGCGTCGGCTCGTGAGCAGCGAGGACTGCGGCGCGACGACGGGATTCGCGCTGGTCAGCACGCCGTTCGTCTGCGTGAGCGTGAAGATGAGCCAGTCCGCGCCCGTCTCGTCGAACTGCCGCATGAAGCCCGCGAGGTCGAACGCATCCACCGTGCGGTCCACCCACACCTGCCGCTCCTCGCGTGAGCCAGCAGGCGGCAGCGGCAGGTAATGCACCATCATGCCGAACCGTCCCTCAGCCATCCACGCGGCGCGGTTGGGCGTGCCGTCCGGGCGTTGTTTGGAAATGACCGGCGGCGCGGCGAGAGCGACGCTGGCGGCGAGCAGGGCGAGGGCGAGGGCTTTCATCATCACGGCGCTTTCGGTGCGAGGTTGGCTGGCGGTTCGGCGAGGTGCTGGCCGTGTTTGAAATCGCCCGTCAAGGGCGTGTGGAGTTTCATCTGTCGTGAATTGCCGGTCATGGTTGTTGGATAAGTGAAAAGCGGGCCGTCTATTTGCCGCTCACTTTCCCGTCTGCTCGGGGAAGTCCTTGGCGTAGCGGGCCAGCAGCGCGGGCACGTCGTTGGGGGTGAGGTAGATTTTACCTCTGATGTGTTTGGTCTCGCCGGTGTGCTCCACGACCACGCCGTCTTTCACCGTGCGGCAATAGGCTTCGAGATAGTTAATGCGAATCTCGCCGTTCGGCAGATGAGCACCTTGGATAACTAACCAATTCTTATCGCGAGCGAGCGTGAGGTCGGTCTGTGCGGAGGCGAAGCTGGCGGCGAGTGAGACGAGTGCGAGGACGAGTTTCATGATGTGAGTCGTGTTAGAGGATAGTTACTTTAATGAGTGGTTCGGGTTTCAATCCTCACTTGCAGGCTATCCACAAGCTGCCAGAACCAATGCCCCAATTTCCAAACATGAACATCCGCCCACTCCTCGCCGCCATCGCTCTCACCGCCATGCTTTCCGCGCGCAGCCCCGCTGCCGATGCGTGGAAAGTGGGCACGCCCATCGTGAGCTATTGGGCCGGGCCGGGGTTCCCGAATGGAAGCGACCTGACCGACGCAGCGGCGACGCAGTTGGCCGAGGGCGGGTGGAATCTCGTGTGGTGCCGCGAGAAGGAACTCGACGTGGTGCAGCGCCACGGCCTGCGCGGAATGCTCACGGCGGACATGCTCACGCACACTTCGCTCGACCATCCGGACAAGCACGCGGAGATGGATGCGCTCATCGAGCGCGTGCGGAAGCATCCCGCGTTTTACGCCTACCATCTTTTCGACGAGCCACCGGCGAAGGATTTCCCCGGCCTCACCCGCATCGTCGGCTACCTCCGCGAAAAGGATCCGGCGCACCTCGCCTACATCAATCTCCTGCCCACCTACGCGA
>JANXSB010000406.1 GCA_025352865.1 Chthoniobacter sp.
CGATCCCGGCCTCTCGCGCTTCTACGTTTCGTTTGAAGACGACCTCATGCGCAACTTCGGCGCGGCGGATCGCATGACGAAAATGATGGAGCGTTTCGGTCTCGAAGAAGGGCAGGAGCTCGAACATCCGTGGCTCAACAAATCCGTCGAAACCGCGCAGAAGCGCGTCGAGCAGCGCGACTATCTCCAGCGCAAACGCTCGCTCGATTTCGACGACGTGATGAACAAGCAGCGCGAGGTCGTCTATGGCTGGCGCAACGACACCATCCACAGCGACGAGCCGCGGCCGCTGCTCTACGAGGTCATCGACGAGATCATCCCGCAGAAAGTCGGCGAGTTTTTGCCCGAGGACGGCAGCGAGCCGAATACCGACGGCCTGCTCGCGTGGCTCAATGTCACCTTCCCGCTCGGCCTCACTGCCGAGACCATCGGCGCGGACAAAAAGAAGCCGCTGGAAATTGCGGATTTTCTCATCGAGCGCGTGAAAAAAAGCTACGAGCTGAAGTGCGCGCACGAGCCCGTCGAGGCCGTGAAATATCTCGAGCGCAACACCCTGCTCAACGCCATCGACCGGCTCTGGCAGGAGCATCTTTACTCCATGGACTCGCTGCGCGAGGCGGTCTATCTCCGCGCCTACGGCCAGAAAGATCCGCTCGTCGAATACAAGACCGAGGCGTTCGACATGTTCACCGTGCTCATGGGCGCGATCAAAGACGAGGTGCTGCACAATCTTTTCCGTTCGACCGCGAATCTCGAATCCTTCGGCGCGTTCCTGCAAAACCTCCCGCAATTCCTCATCCACGCCGACGAGACTGGCGCGCAGCAGACGGAAACCGGCGGCGGCACTGCGGATCGTCCGGCTGGAGTCCGCCTCAATCCGCAGACGCCCGCCACGCGCGCACTCGAACCGGAGTCGGAGCCGAGCATCGCCGAAGCCATCTCCCACCGCCCCGCGCAGATCGATCCGAGCAAAGTCGGGCGCAATGACCCATGTCCGTGCGGCAGCGGAAAGAAGTTTAAGAACTGCTGCGGGCGGGTGGCGTAGGCGGCATTTTGGCCGGACGGAGCAGGCCGGGGATTTTCAATTGCCCGCGCCCTCGCACGCGCTACTGTGCGCCCTCTTAAAAAAAGCCGGGTCGCCCGACGCCCGCTTTCTTCAACCTCCCACCCGCCCAGCTCCCGCCTCCTTCGTGAATAAAGTTGCCGCCGGCCTCATCGTTCTGGGCGCGGTCTGTTCCACGACGACATTCAGCCAGGAGGTGCCCCGCCCGTCCATCGCGCGGCAGAAAGAGGTGCCTCCCCTGCCCACGGATTCCAACGTCAAGGTCGGTCCCATCCTTTTCCGGTTCAGCGCCGTACTCCGCTCCGAGTTTGTGGACAATGTCAACCTGTCCAACGGCACCACGGCCCCGATCGAATCCGACATCATTCTCACTCCCCAACTCGGCATCGACGCGGCCTGGCGCATCACGAAGCTCAACATCCTGCGTTTTCACACGACCCTCGGCATCACCAAATACCTCTCCCATTCCCAACTCAGTACCAATGACATCCTCATCTCCCCCGATTCCGAATTGCGCTTCGACGTTTTTGTCGGCGATTTCAAAATCAATCTGCACGAGCAATTTTCCCTCCAGGAAGATCCCGTGGGCCAGGGCGCGTTGAGCAACGTCTCGAAGTTCGGACGTTTCATCAACACCGCGGGCGTCGGAGTTCTCTGGGATTTGAACGATGTCGTCCTATCCACCGGATTCGATCACACCAATTTCATCGTCACCAGCTCCTCCGCCCCGGCGACGACCACGCCCCAGACCGCGAACACGACCTCCAATACCAGCAACCTCAACCGCACCACCGACCAGATTTCCGCATCGTCGGCCTTCAATGTCAGCTCCGCGATGAGCGTGGGTTTGGAGTCCGTCGCCTCCGTGACCCGGTACCCGGAGGCACCGCAAAACGACGCCACCCGCGTCAGCCTCGGACCCTACGTGCATTTCCAGATCACCAACTACACCCGCGTCTATGCCGCGTTCGGCTATCAGGGCACTTTTTTCGATAACCCCGGTTCCGCCCCGGTCGTATCTTCCACCAGCACCGCCGCCACCGCGTCGCCCTCGAATATCACGTCCACCCAGAACGCTTCCACCAACCCGAACAGCTACTACGCCGACCTTACCATCGCGCACCGGCTCAACCGGTATTATCAGGACCACCTCTCCATCGGACACGGAAGCCAGCTCGGACTTTATTCGCAGGGGACAGAAACGAACTACGTCAACTACACCTCCGGCTGGCAGCTCAACCCAGTGCTGGCCATCTCCACCTCGTTTTTTTTTGAGGACACCGTCGAGTCCGGGACGCAGAGTTCAGCCCCCTTCAAACGCTTCGGCCTGACCCTCACGACAGGCTACCGCGTCACGAAAAAACTCTCCGCCTCGCTCCTCTACCAATTCATCGAAAAAACCTCGGTCAACGAAACACAAAGCTACCGGCAAAACCGCGTCGGGCTCGGCTTCTCCTACCAATTCTGAAATACCATGTCCCCGCACTTGACGATCCGGCAGGCGGGTGTTCCTCCTAGAGCACCTTTGATCCTGAAACTCCACGTAAACACCCTGCGTCATCCCCTGTGAAACTGCTCGCCCTGACGCATGGCCTCCTCCTCCCGGTCGCGTTCGCTTTGACCACCGCCTCGGCGCAGCAAAACGCCGCCAGCCCGCCGGAAAAGCCACCCATCTCCACCTCCGCCGCCAGCACCGTCGCGCTGACCAATACGATGGAGGTGCTCAACGACAAAACCAAGCTCGGCAATGGCGACCGCCTGAGCTATCGCGTCGTCGAGGAGAGAAAAGAACCCATCCCCCTCTTCGTCACCGACTCGGGTGAAATCGAAGTCCCCTTCATCGGTCGCTTGAGCGTGGCCGGAAAGACCTGCAAGCAAGCCGCCCTCGCCATCAAGCCCCTGCTCGAAAAGGAATACTTTTTCAAAGCCACCGTCATCATCGGGCTCGACACCCTCAGCACCCGCTCCCGCGGCAAAGTGTACCTCATGGGCCAGGTCAAAACCCAGGGCTCCATGGACATCCCCGCCGACGAAACCCTGACCGTCAGCAAAGTCATCCTCCGCGCCGGTGGCCTCGCCGATTTCGCCAACCGGCGAAAGGTCAAACTCGTCCGCAAAAAAGGCCCCGGTCAGACCGAAACCTTTGTCATCGACCTCGTCGAAGTCCTCGACAAAGGCCATATCGAGAAAGACCGCGACATCGAACCCGACGACCTGATCATCGTCCCCGAGCGCCTGATCAATTTCTAAGATCATGCCGATCTCCCCCGCCACCTCCGCGCAATCCTTCTCCTCCGTCTGGGGCAAAGGACGCATCCAGCTCCTGCGCTACCTCACCATCCTGCGGAAACGCTGGTGGATCGTTCTGCTGACAGTCAGCGTCGGCCTTTGCGTGGCCGCCTGGTACGTCTCCCAAATGCCACCCTCCTTCCGCTCGCTCGGACGCCTCATGGTCAGCGGGCAGATCCGCCTCACGGAAGGCGCCGCCTATAGCGAGGAACTCGTCAACTTTTTCGGCACCCAAGTCGAGCTCAT